>JBCCLY010000126.1:0-8466 GCA_039026655.1 Cyanobacteria bacterium P01_C01_bin.38
AAAACAGTAGTAATTAACGTAGTCGGATTAACTAAAAATTTATTAGGGAAGCATACACCGAAGCTTTCCAAGTGGGCGGAAAAAGGAAAAGTTGCCACGGTAGAAGCTGTTTTACCGGCGGTAACTTGTTCGGTACAGTCTACTTATTTAACGGGTAAAATGCCATCAGAACATGGCATTGTGGGTAATGGTTGGTATTTTCGAGATGATTGTGAAACCAAGTTTTGGCGACAGTCGAATAAGTTAGTGCGATCGCCTAAAGTATGGGAGATGGCGCGGGAATTTGATGCTGATTTTACCTGCGCTAATATGTTCTGGTGGTACAATATGTACTCTTCGGCTGATTATGCGGTAACTCCTCGACCGATGTATCCTGCTGATGGTAGAAAGATACCCGATATTCATACTCATCCAAGTAAATTTCGCGAGCAATTACAAGCAGAGTTTGGTCAATTTCCTTTATTTAATTTTTGGGGGCCAACTGCATCAATAGAATCTACACAATGGATTGCGAATTCATCAAAATGGGTAGAAGAAAAATGCAGTCCAAATCTAACTTTAATATATCTACCACATTTAGATTATTGTTTGCAAAAATTTGGCCCTAACCCAGATAAAATAGCCAAAGAATTACAAGAAGTCGATACAGTTTGTGGCGATTTAATTGATTTTTACGAACAGCGCGGTGCTTCGGTTATAGTGTTATCGGAATATGGCATCACATCTGTTTCTCAACCGATTCATATTAATAGATTGTTGCGTTCAAAAGGTTTATTAGCCATTCGCGAAGAAGAAGGAAGAGAACTCATTGATGCTGGTGCTAGTAAAGCTTTTGCCGTTGCAGACCATCAAATTGCTCACGTTTACATTAATGATGCAGACTATATTAATCAAGTCAGAAGTTTGTTAGAAGAAGTTGAAGGAATCGACTACATTTTAGATCAAACTAGCAAGCCAGATTACCATATAAATCATTCTCGAAGTGGAGAATTAGTAGCAGTTGCCAAACCCGATGCATGGTTTACTTATTATTACTGGCTCGACGATAAACGCGCTCCAGATTTTGCCAGAACAGTAGATATTCATCGTAAACCAGGTTATGACCCGGTAGAGTTATTTGTAGACCCCAAAATAAAATTTCCAAAGCTAAAAGTAGGGTCAAAACTGCTGAAGAAAAAACTTGGTTTTCGCTATTTAATGGATGTAATTCCATTAGACGCTTCTTTAATAAAAGGTTCTCACGGCTGCATTCCTCCCACACCCGACATGGGACCTTTATTAATTAGCAAACAAAGCGAATTGATCGATGCTGAATCTATCAAAGCAACAAATGTATGTCAGTTGATATTACAGCATCTTCAAGTGAGGTCAAAGGTTAAAGGTTAGGAGAAGGGAGTAGGGAGTAGGGAGTTGGGAATTGGGCATGGGGCATTGGTAATTGATAATTGTTAATTGATAATTGTTAACCTTCCTCTCCTTGTCCCCATCTCTTTTCATACCCTGGGTGGTGGCGGAAATACTGATAGTTTATTTGCAATTTTTTGCTGAAGTAAACTTATGTAACAGCTAAAAATTGGACACACCGATCGAAATATTGTTCATGTATGCCTTACACGATATCTAGTAGGCTTAAATTGTAAAGAGTTTTAAACCAGTTGGGGCAAGCAGCCTTTAAGAGTGTGTTTTCAAATTTTTATTAATAACTGACGTGGCAATAGGTAGTATCTTAGTTAGACTGCGTTTTAGCAATTTTACTGTGGTGGAAGTTTTGTAATTTACTTGTAATTAGAAGTAATCTATTAGTTAAAAGCCCACAGTCAATATAATAAATTAATTAATCGCTGTTGGTTTTTGGCGATATAGATGCGCGATTTTAACTGAAAAACGATCGAGGTAAATGCATTTATGGCTTTTACCTAGATGTAATGTTGCCGAATGATTTTTCGATTTAAATTTTTGACCATTATCTCCGCAATTATTCTTGAAGGATAGCCCATGATTGAAAAGCAAACTTATACAACTGCTGGTGGTGTTAATATATCTCGCACTACAACGGAAGTCGAGATTGATGCAGCCTTGGAAGATATTTTATTTCACCTTGATTCTAAACGCGGGGGTTTGCTCAAAAGTAGTTACGAATATCCGGGGAGATATAAACGATGGGCTATTGGATTTGTAAATCCACCTTTGGAAATTGCGACGCGAGATAAAGGTTTTACTATTACGGCGCTCAACGATCGAGGTAAAATACTTTTGCCAATGTTGTTGCAGCGTTTATCCGAGCATTCGCAATTAATAGAAGTTGAAATTAATCATACACAAATTACTGGTACCCTCAAGCCCGCTCAACAATTCTTTGCAGAAGAAGAGCGTAGCAAACAACCTTCAGCTTTTACGGTGATTCGCGATATTCTTCAAGCTTTTTACAGCGATGAAGACGAACATTTAGGATTGTATGGCGCGTTTGGTTACGATTTGGTATTTCAGTTTGAACCAATTTCCCAGCGGTTGCAGCGTGCGGAAGATCAAAGGGATTTAGTGCTGTATTTACCCGATGAGTTGGTAATTGTTGACTATTATTTACAGCAAGCTTACCGTCTGAGCTATGAATTTGAGAAAGACGGCAAGTCTACTGAAAATCTTCCTCGCACTGGTGAGTCAATAGATTATAGAGGTAAACAGCTTACTCCTCCCGCTCAAAAATCCGATCATAAACCGGGTGAATATGCCAAACAGGTAGAAGGTGCCCTTGATTATTTCCGCAGGGGAGATTTATTTGAAGTTGTGCCTTCACAAAATTTTTCTATCGAATGTAAAACTGCACCTTCGGAATTATTTACAACTTTACAGCAAATTAATCCCAGTCCCTACGGCTTTATATTTAATTTAGGTGGGGAATACATTATTGGATCTTCTCCAGAAATCTT
Organism: Cyanobacteria bacterium P01_C01_bin.38; assembly: GCA_039026655.1. Taxonomy (GTDB): domain Bacteria; phylum Cyanobacteriota; class Cyanobacteriia; order Cyanobacteriales; family Nostocaceae; genus Rivularia. The sequence goes on from JBCCLY010000126.1 coordinate 2,928, forward strand.
TGTTCGAGTTGATGGTAGACGAATAGAAACCTGTCCGATTAGCGGCACAATATCTAGAGGAAAGGATGCTCTAGATGATGCAACCCAAATTCGTCAGCTACTTAATTCATTCAAAGACGAATCCGAATTAACTATGTGTACTGACGTAGATCGTAACGATAAATCGCGGGTTTGCGAACCGGGTTCGGTACGAGTAATCGGCCGCCGTCAAATTGAAATGTACAGTCATTTAATCCATACGGTAGATCATGTAGAAGGTATGTTACGACCAGAATTTGACGCTTTAGATGCGTTTTTGACTCATACTTGGGCAGTAACGGTAACTGGCGCACCCAAGAAATCAGCAATTGAATATTTAGAAAAACACGAACGCAGCCCCAGACGCTGGTACGGTGGAGCAGTTGGCTGGTTGAACTTTAACGGTAATTTGAATACCGGATTAGTTTTACGAACAATTCGACTCAAAGATTCAATTGCACAAGTACGAGTTGGTGCAACGGTACTGTATGACTCGATACCCGCAGCCGAAGAACAAGAAACCTTAACTAAAGCCGCCGCCGCTTTTGAAACAATTCGCCGCGCTGGAGAAAAAGCCAAAGAAACAGAATGCGATGCAAAGTCTTTAAGCGCCTGTATTCCCAACGTAGAAAAAGGAAAACGCATCTTATTAATCGATCATGAAGACTCTTTTGTTCACACCTTAGCTAACTATATGCGTCAAACCGGCGCTGATGTCAAAACACTACGTCATGGCTTTGATGAAGAATTTTTTGATACCGAAAAACCAGATTTAGTCGTATTATCACCCGGTCCCGGTAGACCAATTGATTTTAAAGTACCTCAAACCGTTGAGATTTGTATGCGTCGTAATATTCCAGTTTTCGGCGTATGTTTGGGATTGCAGGGTATTGTTGAAGCTTTCGGTGGAGAATTAGGAGTTTTAAATTATCCGCAACACGGCAAACCTTCAAAGATTAACGTTACCCAATCAAATTCGGTAGTGTTTAAAGACTTACCAGAATCTTTTAGCGTTGGTAGATATCATTCCTTATTTGCATTACCCGAAAAATTTCCTCAAGAATTGCAAGTTACAGCGATGTCTGAAGACAATGTAATTATGGCGATCGAACATAAAACATTACCAATTTCAGCCGTACAGTTTCACCCAGAATCAATCATGACTTTAGGAGGAGAAGTCGGATTGGCGATGATTAAAAACGTTGTTTACAAATACACGAATAACAGTCAACAGTTAGCAGTGAGCAGTGAGCAGTGAGCAATTGTAGAGACGTAGCAGTGCTACGTCTGTACAGTAGTTAGTAGTTAGCAATTGTTTGTACGTTGATAATTGATAATTGTTAACTGCTAACTATTACCTCAGCGTCGGAAAACATTTAATCAAAACTTAGCTAAAGCTAATCTATATTTAAATTGCATTAAGACTATATATAGCAAACTCACAATTAATTATTAAAGGAGAAAAAATATGAAACCTAGCTCGCTTTCTTTATCGCTTATATCTGGAGCAGTAACGTTGTTGAGTTTGGGGTTAGGTACAACAAAAGTTAATGCTCAAACTTTCCCTTTTGAAGCTACTTACAAAACTCAAAGCACTTTTGAACCGATTCAAGGTCAGATTTTTAAGTCAACTGTAACAGCCGAAAGTACCGATGCGCCCTATGGCTTAACTAACTTCATAAAAATGAATTACATTCAAAGAAACGATGATGCAGGAGTGCAAACAATAGTTGCAGATGCGACGGATTTGGGTATAGAAGGATTACCGATTCTCTCCGACACATTTTTTGGAAGCGGTGACGATAAATTATTTGCAACCACTAGTGGTACTGTTACACAAAACTTTGAAGATTTTACAACATCGATTTCCGGTACTACGACTATTGTAGGTGGAGAAGGTCGTTTTGAAGGTGCTACGGGGACTTTAACACTTTCGGAAAATACAATTTTTAACCCAAATGCAACAACAGAACCCAGCACTACAGGTACAGCAGTATTATCTGGTTCGTTTACAGTTCCTCAAAAAGTTCCAGAAGCCGGGAATAGTAAGGCAATAATTGCAATAGGAATAATTGGTACTGGCTTACTATTGCATAAACGCCACTAAATCATCGGTAAGTAATTCTTAGCAATAAACAATAAAAACAATCAGTTCGTATTAGTTTTTCTAGCAAAGTAATATTATGAATAACGTGACAACTATCAGTAAAATTAATATGCTAACTAAGCCCCGGCACATACTAGAGGAAATAGTCTTGCATAAAAGGCAAGAAGTTGCTCAAATGCGGTTGGAAACTCCTTTAGCTGAGGTACAGCAACAAGTAAAAGATGCTCCAAAGGTAAGAGATTTTCTCAAAGCTTTGCAAGAAAATTCTCACCATCCTAGTTTAATTGCCGAAGTTAAAAAAGCATCACCAAGTAAAGGAGTTATTCGGGAAGATTTTCAACCAGTAAATATAGCTCAAGCATATGAAAGAGGAGGTGCAGCTTGTTTATCAGTTCTCACCGATACTAAGTTTTTTCAAGGTAGTTTTGACAACCTACGTAACGTTAGAAAAAGCGTAGAATTACCGCTATTATGCAAAGAATTTATTGTTGATTTATATCAAATATATTTAGCTCGAACTGCGGGTGCTGATGCAGTACTCTTGATTGCAGCTATCTTATCTAACGTACAGTTGAAAGACTTTTTGCGGGTAATTCACAGCTTGAAAATGACAGCCTTGATAGAAGTCCATACCCCTTCAGAATTGGATCGAGTGTTAAGACTTCCTGACGTAAAATTAATTGGAATTAACAATCGTAACCTCAAGAAGTTTACCGTAGATTTAGCCAACACAGAAAAATTGATTTCTCAAAGAAAGCATCTATTACAAAGCTATGGGATTACCGTTGTCAGCGAATCCGGTATACATACACCCGATGATTTGTCTTTTGTAGACAAAGCTGGCGCTCGTGCCGTTTTAGTCGGAGAATCCTTAGTTAAGCAACCCGACGTAGAAAATGCCGTGCGGCAGTTAATCAGTGAACAGTGAGCAGTGAGCAGTGAGCAGTGAGCAGTGAGCAGTGAGCAGTGAACAGTTAAGAGTTAGGAATTCAAGTCATAAAGCATTTTCCCATGCATAATGTTCCATGCTCCATGCCTATTAAATATAAGAGTGGCGAAGGCAACTACCAACTAACAACTACCCATTACCAACTACCAATGCATAATCCCCCATCCCTCATGCCTATTAAATTAAAGAGTGGAAAAAACAACTAACCACTCACAACTAACAACTAACAACTATCAACTAACAACTAACAACTATCAACTAATAACATGACTGCAATATCTCAACGTTTTGAAGAATTAAGAAAATCCAATACTTGCGCTTTAATTCCGTTTATTACTGCGGGAGATCCGGATTTAGAAACTACTGCGAAAGCACTAAGAATTTTAGATAAAAATGGTGCTAGCTTTATTGAGTTAGGGGTTCCTTATTCCGATCCTTTAGCTGATGGTCCTGTCATTCAAGCTGCTGCGACTCGTGCTTTAGCAAAAGGTACGAAGTTAGATGATGTTTTAGGAATGTTAAAGACATTAACTCCGGAATTACAAGCGCCGATTATTCTATTTACTTATTACAATCCCATCTTGAATTTAGGGATTAAAGAGTTTTTAGCAAAAGTTGCTGAAGTTGGTGTCAAAGGGTTAGTAGTTCCCGATTTACCATTAGAAGAAGCTGACAATTTGATCCAGTCAGCCCAAGAATTTGGCATCGAACTAACTTTGCTCGTAGCTCCTACCAGTTCTCAAGAAAGAATCAGCGCGATCGCCAAACAATCTCAGGGTTTTATCTACCTTGTTAGTGTTACCGGCGTTACCGGAGTACGTACAAGTTTAGAAGGTAGAGTCAAAGACTTGTTGCAAGACTTACGCAGCAGCACAGACAAAGCAATCGGATTGGGTTTCGGTATTTCCGGTGCAGATCAAGCAATTCAAGCCAAAGATTGGGGTGCTGATGCAGTAATCGTCGGTAGCGCATTCGTAAAACGATTGGCAAACGGTACCCCCGAAGAAGGATTAAAAGCACTCGAAGAACTTTGCAAAGAACTTAAAACCGCAATTTCTGAAGAACAATTAGTTAAAAGTTAGGAGTTAGGAGTTAGGAGTTAGGAGTTAGGAGTTAGGAGTTAGGAGTTAGGAGTTAGGAGTTAGGAATTAATAATTCTCTTTTTCCTTAAACTCTTGTCTATCCCCAATTACCAACTACCAACTACCAACTATCAACTAACAACCAACAACTAACAGCTAACAACTAACAACTAACAACCAACAACTACCAACTACCAACTACCAACTACCAATTTTCAATTTTCAAATTACTTAAAGGATAAAAAAATGGTCAGTACTCCAGATATCAATACTAAATCATCAGTAGCTCGTCCCGATAATTTGGGCAGATTCGGTAAATTCGGTGGAAAGTACGTTCCTGAAACTTTGATGCCAGCTTTACTTGAGTTGGAAACTGCTTATGCTAAGTATCGTGAAGATGCAGATTTTAAAGCTGAGTTAGATGGTTTACTACGAGATTATGTAGGTAGACCTAGCCCGCTATATTTCGCGGAACGTTTGACTCAACATTATGCAAAACCTGACGGTTCGGGAGCGCAAATTTACTTAAAGCGTGAAGATTTAAATCATACCGGCGCTCATAAAATTAATAATGCTTTAGCTCAAGTTTTGTTAGCGAAACGCATGGGCAAGCAAAGAATTATCGCGGAAACTGGAGCCGGACAGCACGGTGTTGCAACTGCTACCGCTTGCGCTCGTTTTGGCTTGAAGTGTGTAATTTTCATGGGTATTCACGACATGGAAAGACAAGCGCTCAACGTATTTCGGATGCGGTTGATGGGAGCAGAAGTTAGCCCTGTAGAAGCTGGAACCGGAACTTTAAAAGATGCAACTTCTGAAGCAATCCGCGATTGGGTAACTAATGTAGAAACAACACATTATATTTTGGGTTCCGTTGCGGGGCCTCATCCTTATCCAATGTTGGTACGCGATTATCACGCGATGATTGGCGCGGAAACTCGCAATCAATGTGATGAAAAGTGGGGAGGATTGCCAGATATTCTTTTAGCTTGCGTCGGCGGTGGTTCCAATGCAATGGGACTATTTCACGAATTTGTTAACGAAGAATCCGTGCGCTTGATTGGAGTTGAAGCAGCCGGTGAAGGTGTCACAACCGAAAAACACGCCGCAACTTTGACAAAAGGAAGAGTCGGAGTATTGCACGGTGCAATGAGCTATTTACTGCAAGATGGCGACGGGCAAGTTATCGAAGCGCATTCAGTTAGCGCCGGTTTAGACTATCCCGGAGTTGGCCCAGAACACAGTTTTCTCAAAGATATGAATCGCGCTGAATACTATAGCGTTACCGATAAAGAAGCATTAGCAGCATTTAGAAAAGTTTCTGAACTAGAAGGAATTATTCCCGCATTAGAAACCGCTCACGCTTTTGCTTATCTAGAAAAA
>JBCCLY010000127.1:0-8451 GCA_039026655.1 Cyanobacteria bacterium P01_C01_bin.38
CATGGCAATCACCCACCTATCTCATGGCAAGATAATCTCTATACGGGTATTGCGGCTCTTTTAAGTGTTGTAAATCCTAATTGGCAGTGGAATATTGATACTTTTGGCAAGCGTTCTCTTTTTCGCTACCTAATTCAACAACATACTCCCACTGCTTATAAATATATTGCTTCATGTGCGATACCGGCTTATTTACAAACTTCAAAGGGGGCAACTCGCGCTCTTTATTCGGCGATTAGGGCTGGATACAATAAAGTTGGCGATTTAAATCAAATTCAATGCCCTTCTTTGGTACTCGCAGGTAAGGAAGATAGGCATATAACGTCTGAATGCAGCTTAGAAACTTCTCAAAATTTACCGTCGAGTCAATTTCACTGCTATCCAAATACGGCTCATCTTTTCCCGTGGGAAATTCCCCAGCAACTATTAAATGATATTGACTGCTGGTTGAAGGATAATCCACAAACCACAGGATTTTAGATTTTAACAACGGATGCGTTTCTTTTGGATTTTGGATTTTGGATTAATCAGGTTTACCCACAAATTAATTTGTAGAGACGCGTTAGCGCAGCGTGACCGCTAGGTCATAATATCGCGTCTCTACATTGCCGGGAATAACAGAAAATCCTATTTATCTAGTTATTTACGCTGCAACAATGCATAAAGTATGGAGTAAGTCAAATAATATTATCCATACTTTACACTTTATTTTTCACGAATGTTGCCTAATATAAAAAGCTTTCCAGACAGAAAGCTTTTAACTACATTTGACCGCTAAAGACAGGCTTTACTTTACGGTCAAACCATTCCCCCAAGTCTTCAGAAATAGTTAAAGCTTTTGGTTTACAACGTTTAACATTAACAACTATATTTTGCGCTCCTTCAAGTTCTAGGTCTTCTACATAGCCTTTGACGGCAGCTTTTGCTTCCGCGCCATTGAGAAAAGGCCCAAAGTAGTAAGTACAAGACGGATTTTGAGTGGCAATCTCTACCCACCAAGCTAAGCCAAAGTTATCAAAAATGTTGGTAACAAATTCTTTGAAAGGATTCCCAATGATGTTCATGGTTTTCGTTGATTACTAAAGTTGATAGTGGTTGTTAAAGAACTATGCAGTCGGCTTTTTGTCTTTACATTTCTTTATACTCTTTTATCTGTGGTTTTTGGAAGGGGTTTTTCGCAAATTTTTTAAGTTAAGCGTATTATTCCAGCGTTGACGATAGATTTCGTATAGTGCCATGCCTGCTGCTACTGAAGCATTAAGGCTGGGAGTTTTGCCTTGTAAGGGGATAGACACTAAAACGTCGCAACACTTTTGTGTCAGCATACTTAAGCCTTCGCCTTCAGAACCAACTACTAAAGCAATTGGTGGGCCGTTAAAATTTACAGTATGTAATGGTTCGCTCGCAGAACTAGCGGTACCGTAAATCCAAAAACCTGCTGTTTTCAATTCTTCCAAAGCACGGCTGAGATTTACGACTCTAGCCACAGGAAAATTATCTAAAGCTCCGGTTGCGACTTTCATTACTGTAGAAGTAATACCAACAGCCCTTCGCTGGGGAATCACTAAACCTTGGGCACCTATAGATTCAGCCGTGCGAATAATTGCGCCCAAATTGTGGGGATCTGTAATACCATCGGCAACAACTATCACTGGTGTATCCGTTGCGGATTTTGCCTTTTCGATTAAGTCATGTAATTCAAAATATTCGTAAGGAGCGGTTTGTGCTGCTACTCCTTGATGATTACCATTTTTAGTAATTTGGTCTAAGCGTCTGGGTTCTACCTCGTCTATAACTGTGCCATTGGCTTTAGCTTGTAAAAGCAAATCATGAAAACGGTGATCGTAACGCAAACGAGAAGTAATCCAAATCCGGTTGAGAGAGCGCTGATTCTCCAAACTACTTAAAACCGAATGACGGCCGTAAATTAGGTCGCTAGTTCCTTCGGCTTCTGTAGATGATGGATATTCAAAATTAGAACGATTCTGGCGAGACTTATTAATTACTGAATTATAATTTTTATCTTTAGATTTTCCACCGGATGGAGATGGCAAGCGCTTGCCTTTTAACTTTAAAGAGGGCTTCCGGCTCGAATCGCCATCTATCTTAATCTTTCTTGGTTGGTTGGTCATATAATTATTTGGTAGAGCTTAGATGTAAGGCATCTTTTCTCACTTTTTTGATAACCGAAGATCCCAGCAATTGTTGACATTCTACAGAAAGGTGTAGTCCTACGACTCTAGAAGGAGTTTTTGCAGAAGTTCGCTCAATCTTTCGGTGTCAGTGAGATATAAATAGCCAATCAAAGTTTCCAGACTTGTAGCCTGTCTGTATATTTGAGGTTCTACACGTTTGGGGCGACCTGTAGCGGCGTTACGTCCTCTACGGATAATTTCTAATTCATTACTATTAAGATATGGATCGAGCAAATGTAACATTTTGGCTTGCGTTTCGGCTCTTACTTGTGCCACTACCAACCGATGGTAATTTTCCACCTTTTGGGGTGGTAGCAAGTAATATCTTCTGATATACAGTTCGTAAACTGCATCGCCTAAATAAGCAAGAGCAGTAGGAGAAAGTTGCTTTAGTTGCGACTCAGAAAGTTTCGGTAATAATTTTTCTGCATTTGATCTTGATTCATCAAAGCCGAATAAGTCTTGAGGGACAATTTTATAACCGGCACTTAATGATTTTTTCTCCTTTGTCACAACGAGGGTTCCTTGGGTAATGGTTAATAATTATCAGGAAGTGACAATCTTCTTGAGTTTGCTTGCTACTTGTTTGTCGAGGTGATGCTGTTTCACGCTTCTTACCGCTATCGCTACAAAAGTTTCCCGATCATTTTAGCTTGTTATTTCAGATTCTTAGCATTTATTTTAACTTTTATTTACGCCAATTTTATCGATCGTAAATATTATATCAATCGCTACCATATAAGACATTATCTTCAGATGAATTAATTCTGCAAACAAAAATTTCAAAATTTCAGAAAGTGAAACACCTACTAGTTCTAAATTACAGCCATCACATATACACAATTAAAAATACATATCTTAAATATTAATAAAGTTAATCATTTAAATAGTAATTTTTATCCTCCCATCGAAGCAAAATCTTTTTTTTTGGAAAATTTGATTTTATCTACCGAATGAACTTTCTATCAAATAAAAATTTAGCTATCCAGATTTAAATATCGGATAGCTAATTTCAAGGTTCGTCAAGCCGTTAAGAAGATTTGGTGTTTTCTAACGCTTTATCAACTGAAGTTTGCAAAGCAAGAAACTTTTCCAAACGTACTAGCTTGACTGTCTGAGTAACGCGAGCGTTGGTGACGATTTGAAAGGTACCTTTAGCGGTTTGGGCTTGCTTGGCTAACTGTACCAAAGCTCCTAAACCAGAACTATCTACAAAGTCAATTTGTGAAAGATCGAGAATGACGTGTCTGGGACCTTCGTCAATCTTGTTACTAAGTACCTTACGAAATGTCGGTTCGGAAAATGCGTCTAATAAACCTGTGAGGCGGAATAGCTGACAACTATCCCGGACTTCACGAGTACCTCGCAGGCTAACGGTTAGATTTAGTGGTTCAGCTATAATTCCCTCCTCGTGGTGAAAGCAAACGCTCAAGTATAGATGTTTTTTGTGTCTGTTGTCTACTTTAACCGCTACTTACCTTCAAAGGCAGCAGAAGTAAGCAATTCAAGCTTGAAAAAAGGAACAATTAAATTTGGCTCCAATTTTAAGCTTTCTCTATTTTTACTCGACTTTTACTCAAGCGGTAATTGTTTGACGAGCTTTTTTCATCGATTGAACAAACTGCTCGAATAAATAATCTGCATCATGAGGGCCTGGAGATGCTTCTGGATGATATTGTACCGAGAAAATTGGCAAAGTTTTATGTTTGACTCCAGCAACGGTACTATCGTTTAAATTAAGGTGGCTAATTTCCACATCACTATGAGTTAAAGAATCGGGATCGATGGCAAAGCTGTGGTTTTGAGAAGTAATTTCGATTCGTTCTTTCAAACCTGCTGGTTGATTTAAGCCGCGATGACCAAATTTAAGTTTATAGGTTTGCGCCCCAAAGGCTTGACCTAGAATTTGATGTCCCATACAAATACCAAATATGGGCTTCTCAGATTTTAATAATGCTTTTGCGGTTTCAATCCCTTCTGTAACGGCGCTGGGATCTCCTGGCCCGTTTGAGAGAAATATTCCGTCTGGATTATGTTTAAGAATTTCGCTGGTTGGAGTATCTGCTGGAACTACAATTACTCGACAACCATGACTTGCTAAGCGACGCAATATATTTCGTTTAACGCCAAAATCTAAAGCGACTACGGTAAATTTTTCTTCCGAACTTTTGGAATCTGTATTAAATTCCCAAGCTGAAGTAGTCGGTTCTAACCATTCGTATACTTTTGAAGTTGTTACCTCTTTTACCAAATTTAATCCGCTCATGGATGGAGCTGCATTCACCCGTTCTAATAATTCATTCTTGTCGAGTATTTCAGTAGAAATACCGCCATTCATAGCTCCAATGTTGCGAATTTTACGAGTTAAAGCGCGAGTATCAATACCATAAATTCCTGGTATATTATGCTCTTTTAAGTAGTCGGGTAAAGATTGAGTTGCTCGCCAATTACTAGGGCGATCGCAAATGTTTCTGGCGATGCAAGCTTTGAGGTGGGGCTTGTCTGACTCGGCATCTTCTGGATTGACACCAGTATTGCCTAACTCCGGATAGGTAAATACAATGATTTGACCGCAATAACTGGGGTCGGTCAGCACTTCTTGATATCCGGTCATGCCGGTATTAAAAACCACTTCTCCGATAGCGGTGCCGGTTGCACCAAAAGACCAACCGCGATAGCTGGTTCCATCGGCTAGGACAAGTAGAGCCGGTGTTGCGTCAAACAGAGGCATAAGCAATAAAACTATGAGGGCAGGGCCTAACGAAAGATAATTATAAAGTATCGCGAGGCACAAAGGAGCAATGAAATCGTTGATCGGTTGTTGAATTATGCTTGAAAAGTGCTACAGATTTTTTGCATTATTTATTTTAAGTTCTATTAATGAAGACCTTTAAGGCAATCGCTGCTTATCCCCCCTAATGATTAAAATGGTAAAAAGGCTATTCTATATAAGGAGAAATTAAACTTTATTCGCTATTGATATTTTTCTGACTACGAAAAAACAGGCAGATAGTGGCGCTCTCTCGACGTTAAAAGATTAAACCCTGAAAGTAGATTTTTGCCCCCAAGGGCTTGGTAAAATCAAAAATTATTATGCTTGAGCCTTTGAAAACCCGTGCAGCATTAACTTTACTATGGAGCACACTAACTATAGCTGGTGTTGCCTGTAGCAAACATTCAAAAATCGAACCCCAGCAGCCCTTGACGGTTAGTAGTAAGCCTAAGATGGTGGATTCGGCTGGCTCGCAAGAAGAAAAAACATACCCAAAACCGCTCTCGAATAAAACCAAACAAGAAGTGGAACCAACTTTTTTTGAAATGGGATTAGATAAAGCGAGTGGTGGTTTTAGTGTAAGTCAATCTGCTCAATCTTCACAAGATTGGCAACTGGTTGCTGATTATTATCAAGATGCCATTAATTTAATGAAATCGGTTAGCTCTCAAAGTCGCTACTATCCTATAGCCAAAGTAAAAGTTAGAGAATACCAGCGTCATTTAGATTATGCTTTGGAAAAATCAGTTGCTCTTCAACAACCAAAACCTCAACCAGAACCTGAAAGAATAGTGGTAACGGTACCACCATTGAAAGAATCGATTGCCTCTGAATCAAGCGCACCTCGAAAAATGCAGGTTCCCTCAACGGTACAAAAGATATTACAACAAAATTTACAATCTCCTATTGCCGCAGTACCCCAGCAAGTACCTACCTCATCACCGCAGTCAAAACCACCACAAGCACCACCAACACGTCAGCCGGTACCTATACCCGTCGATACACAATCTGTATATGCTGCCGTACCTATTCCAGAAAAGAATCGTCAAGTTGTGGCGTTTCGCGCTCCAATTAAGCGGCGCATTGGCGGTACACCAATTATCGATGTTACTTTTAACGGCAAACAGCGCTTTGAAATGATTGTCGATACGGGTGCGAGCGGTACCGTAATTACCCAGCGGATGGCTAAATTACTAGGGGTTATCGCTGTCGGTAAAGCGAAGGCAAATACAGCTTCGGCTCAATCTGTAGAATTTCCCATCGGTTATGTTGATTCTATGGAAGCCGGTGGTGTCAAAGTTAAGCAAGTTGCTGTGGCGATCGCCGGAGCTCAATTGAAAAATGGACTATTAGGCCACGACTTTTTCGGTAACTACGATATTACTATTAAAAGCAATGTTGTAGAATTTCGTCCCCGTAGTGATTCCGAAATATCTCAACAAAAAAATCAAAAGGAAATTAGAAAAAGTATTCCGATTTATCCTAAGAAGCTTTTTGAAGAATAGGTAAGGGGTAAGGGGTGATGGGTAATAGGTATTAGGTAGTAGGTAATGGATAATATTAAAAATAAATTAATCATTGTTGGCAAATAAGGGGTCTTAACCCCGATCTAAATCGAGGAATTAAATTGTAATATCTGGATATATAACGTTAGTCGTTTACCAGATCGCAAATGTTGTATGCGGCTGTAAGCGGACGGTTAAATATTCTATGTACGGAAAAAGCCGCAGAAAGTTTTATTTTTCCGTAGTTATTCCGATGTCTTAAACTAAATTTAACGTTTTCTTAGCTCAAAGTTAACTACAAAGGTGTTAACTTAAATAGTAATTCACTTTTTGCTGCAACATTTGAACTTCCCCCGCACCTTGGAGTATATAAGGTTCGGGGGATTATCTATTTGAGTTAGGAGTTAGGAGTTAGGAGTTAGGAGTTAAGAGTTAGGAGTTAAGAGTTAAGAGTTAGGAGTTAGGAGTTAGGAGTTAGGAGTTAGGAGTTAGGTTTTTCTTCCCCCTCTTCCCCCTCTTCCCCCTCTTCCCCCTCTTCCCCCTCTTCCCCCTCTCTCTCTTCGGTACTGAATTAGCGTAATATTGTTAAAATACGGCGCTATGGATTCTTCTGCGAAAGTGTCTTTACATAATTTTTCTTCAACGTTAGATTCAGCTAAATCTTATTTGTCTGAAACAGTTTCATTAAAGGCGGCGGAAATAGATAAATCGCCGGATGCTTTGTTTGAGGCTTTACAAGGTTTGGGAAATTTAGATTTACTGGCGTTGAGGGTTCCCGAAAAATTGGGTGGTAAGGGATTCGGCGAAGTAGATTATGGTAATTTTCAACAGTTGGTAGCTAGATATTCTGGGGCTTTAGCTTTTTTACAAACACAACATCAAAGTGCTGCTGGGATGTTGGTTGCGGGAGATAATTCTACACTTCAACAAAAGTATCTGCCGCTTATGGGTAGTGGAAAGGTTTTGCTAGGTGTGGGTTTTTCTCATTTACGTCGCAGAGGTAAGCCGATAATTACAGCCGTGGCGGTGCCGGGGGGCTATCGTATTAATGGTGTTGTACCTTGGATAACTGGATTTGGATTTTTCCAAGAATTTATTGTTGCTGCGGCTTTACCTGACGGAGGTGCTGTTTTTGGAATCGCTCCTTTTCAAAACACCCAGCAAGCAGCGGGTGAAATAACATTTAGTTGCCCCGCAGAATTAGCGGCTATGAATTCAACAAATACTGTTTCTGCAACTTTAAATTGGTTTCTGCCTGAAGAATTGGTAGTTTCGATTAAACCACCGGGTTGGATACAGCAAAACGATCGAAAAAATCTTCTCAGAGCTACTTTTCTGGCTTTTGGATGTGCTGAAGCTGGTTTAGACGTTATTAAATCGGCTATGAAGAAGAAATCATTATCTTTTATCAATGATGCTTACAACTCTCTGCAAGCAGAATTAAATAATTGTCGTAGTGCGATCGCCGAAGTAAGACAGCAAGAAGTAGAATTTTCACAAAAGCTGCAATTAAGAGCTTGGGCAATCGATTTAACAACAAGAATAGCTCATGCTGCGGTAACTGTTTCTAGTGGGGCTGCTAATTATGCTCATCATGCAGCACAACGGGTTTATCGTGAAGCTTTAGTATTTACAGTCTCTGGGCAAAGTAGTGCAATTATGGAAGCTACTTTGGCAAGGTTAACTCGGAATTCTCCTCATATACAAGAGGCAAGCAGGATGCCTACCCCACAAAATACAACTTCTGGAGAAGTTATTTATTTAAGCCATATTATCGATCCAAATATTCCTCAATGGGAAGGAGATCCATCAATAAAATTTGAAATGGTAGCAGATTGGGAAAAAGATGGTTATTATTTGCGTCAGTTTTCAATGGGAGAACATTCTGCTACTCATATCAATGCACCGATAAGTTTTCATCGTAACGGTGCGGGGATAGATGAATATCCGGCTAATTCACTGGTTTTACCTGCTGTGG
>JBCCLY010000128.1:0-8446 GCA_039026655.1 Cyanobacteria bacterium P01_C01_bin.38
CAGAGAGAATGTTAGAGAAAGCAATAATTGCTAGTAACAAAGCCGAACCCGACATAGTAGTTTTAACTGGCGATTATGTAACTGATGACCCAAATCCTATCAATAAATTAGTCCTTCAATTCAAGCATTTACAAAGTCGTTGTGGTACCTATGCAGTGCTTGGCAATCATGATATACATTACACTCATTCAAAAGCAGAAATTACATCTGCTTTTCACAGAGTTGGAATTAAAGTACTTGAAAACGAAATAGCTTATCCGTTAGGAAAAGAGCTACCACTAGTGGGGCTAGGTGAATTTTGGTCTGCTGATTTTAAGCCAAAATTAGTCATGAATCAGTTAAACCCAGCAAAACCGCGCATAGTTTTATCTCACAATCCCGATACTGCCGGTATACTGCGGCAGTGGCGAGTAGACTTACAGTTATCCGGTCATACTCACGGTGGTCATATTGTAATCCCCGGTATAGGCCCAGCGATCGCCGCTTATAGTAATCTAGTTCGCAGTATGCCCAGAAAACTGCGTCGAAAGATGCCATTAGTAAAAACAGAATTTTACAAAGTAGTCAGAAATTGGCAGTGGGCAAAAGGATTTCATAAAATCGGAACCAATCAACTATACGTCAATCGTGGCTTAGGAACATATTTACCAGGAAGGCTCTTTTGTAACCCAGAAGTCGCCATTATTACCCTCGAATAAATGAATGGGGTGATAGGGAGTTACCAATTATCAATTATCAATTATCAATTATCAATTACCAATGCCCCATGCCCAATGCCCAATTCCCAATTCCTAACTCCTAACTCCTAACTCCTAACTCCTAACTGTTCACTGTTCACTGCTCACTGTTCACTGATACACTGGGAGCGCTGGCACAAAAAGCAATATAAGCCCTATGCATTGGTTGTTAACAGGTCCTTTAAGTTTAGAAAAACTTTCAGTTAAGATAGAGGGTTTACCAGCATCTACTAAGGGTACTCGTATAGTGCAGCTTTCGGATTTGCACTACGACGGTTTGAGGTTATCGGATGAAATGTTGGAGCAAGCCATTATCACCAGCAATGAAGCTGAACCGGATTTGGTTGTTTTAACTGGTGACTACGTAACCGACGATCCAGCACCAATATATAAACTAGTCAAAAGACTTAAGAAGTTAAAATCTCGTAGTGGTATATATGCCGTACTAGGCAATCATGATATACGTTACCGTATTACAAAACCAGAGGTAACAGCAGCATTTACAAGTATTGATATAAAAGTTCTGTGGAATGAAATTGCTTATCCTTTAGGAAAAGAATTACCTTTAGTTGGATTAGCAGAATATTGGTGTAAAGAATTTAATCCCGCATCGGTAATGGATCGGTTAGACGATGCTACACCGCGCATAGTTTTATCCCACAATCCCGATACTGCTCAAATATTGCAGCAGTGGCGAGTAGACTTGCAACTATCAGGGCACAGCCACGGAGGGCAAATTGTATTACCCGATATTGGTCCTTTAGTAGTTTATTACAAAGAATTAGCAAGCATAATTCCTGCATATGTACGGCAAATGATTCCATTTTTACGACCAGATTACGTAAAAGTTCTCCGACATTGGGAATGGGCGCAGGGATTTCACAAAGTAGGAAAAAATCAGCTATACGTCAATCGCGGCTTAGGAACTTATTTACCAGGGCGCTTGTTTTGTCCCCCGGAAGTTACTGTAATTACTTTAGAATAAGTTAGGAGTTAGGAGTTAGGAGTTAGGAGTTAGGAGTTAGGAGTTAGGAGTTAGGAGTTATGAGTTAGGAGTTAGGAGTTAGGAATTAGCAGTTAAGAGTTATAAGTTTATAAACTGATGTGCGGCGGGCATTGTATAAAGCAAAAATCCAAATTCTTGTAGTGGGGCCGAATAGCTTATTCAAGTTT
The DNA here is from genome assembly GCA_039026655.1 of Cyanobacteria bacterium P01_C01_bin.38. GTDB lineage: Bacteria > Cyanobacteriota > Cyanobacteriia > Cyanobacteriales > Nostocaceae > Rivularia. Next base: position 1,911 of record JBCCLY010000128.1, read on the forward strand.
AACCTTAATTACTTCTAACTCCTAACTCCTAACTCCTAACTCCTAACTAAATAAACCGCCTTTAGTTACGACCGAAAAATGTCAGTAATTAAAAGCGGTTTATTAAATATTTAATAGATTGAGAAGAGTTGAAAATCAGAGTTAATTTTTTATATGGGGTGAACCGGAATCGCAATTTTAGAAGTGTTTGTTACGCAATGTACATCCGTTCGTTACTTTCTATCGAAGCAGTATTATTTGTCTGCTTTCCAAAAACCTCCAAACTACTCATTGATAGACTCAAGGCGAAAACACAGCATTTATCTTTTTTTGGATGTAACAATCGGTATATTGCGATTGGATTAGAGCGGGAGACACTAACTCTAATCGAAAGATTTATTTTTAAAGTTCTAACTTTCTTGTGCCTTATTTATAAAATTAGCACCTATTATTTATAATAAAAACCTTATTTTACCGACTGTAATTGTTGGTAACTTTTCGCAATATTTGGCAAATGTTTTTTATCATTACATGAGTAATTACTCATTAATTAACCTATTAATAGCTCAAAGCACTTCCTAATAGTGGTCTGTCCTATAAAAAATGATGGGTTTGTAGTTAGCGATTTATCGCTCGGATTTAGGACTAAAGTCCCAACTACGAACTTAGAAAAATTATTTTTAGTTGGTTTATAGCTCAAATGATTTTTTAAATATTAACTAGTGTTAATTTTTAATTAACTGTAAATAATCAATCATACTAGTAAATATCATCAAGCTAATTTGTTATGCTGCCTCTCCCTAACAACCCTCTTTCTTTGACGCAAACTCCCCATAGTGGCTACCACTGGAATGGTGGGGAACGACGTTTTTTTGAAGGTTGGTATTACCGAGTAACTCTACCCCAAGAAAATCAAACTTTTGCTTTCATGTATTCGATTGAAGATCCAATCGGTGGAAAATCTCACAGTGGTGGTGCAGCACAAATTCTTGGCCCAAATGATGAATATTTATGGCGTACTTTTCCTAATGTGAATAAATTTTGGGCAAAGTCTGATGTTTTAGCTTTAGGACATTGGGGTAAAACAAATATAGAAAGTCAACCTCTTTATCTGCTTCCTGTGGAGTTTGAAAGCTACATTCAAGAGGGTTATCAAGCTACAACTACTTTAAATCAAGGGATAATTTACAATCCAAGTAACGAGAATTACTGTCGCTGGCAGTATGAAATTCAACCCGTTTATTATTGGGGAAATAAAGGCAGCATTCAGCAGTCAACCGCAGGCTGGATATCGTTTTTGCAGATTTTTGAGCCGGGATGGCAAATTTTGATGGCTCATGGTTTCGCTAGCGGTTGGATAGATTGGAATGGTAAACGTTACGAATTTACCAATGCACCCGCTTACAGTGAAAAAAATTGGGGAGGTGCTTTTCCTCAAAAATGGTTTTGGTTGAACTGTAATAGTTTTGATAACGAACCAGATTTGGCATTAACCGCAGGTGGAGGTAGACGTGGTGTATTGTGGTGGATGGAATCTGTAGCGATGATTGGCTTGCATTATCAAGGTAAATTTTACGAGTTTGTACCTTGGAATTCTCAAGTTAGTTGGAATATCGAACCTTGGGGAAAATGGGAAATGCACGCGAAAAATTGGCAATATGAAGTTTCTTTAACGGGAACTACCGATTTACCCGGTACTCCATTGCGTGCGCCAACTGAAAATGGTTTAATATTTGCTTGTCGCGATACCATGCAAGGAAAATTAACTTTAGAATTACGTGAATTAAATGGTACTCAATCCAAAACTATCCTGAAAGCAACCAGTAATCTATGTGGATTAGAAACAGGGGGTGGTCCTTGGGATAGTTCCTGGCTTAGCGAGTAAAAATGTTATTATATAAATAATATTTGGGGCTGTAGCTCAGTAGGATAGAGCGAGCGCCTCCTAAGCGCTAGGTCGCAGGTTCGAGCCTTGCCAGTCCCGTTTTCCAAAATAGAAAAATAAATAAATAAAGTTATAGATATACTTTTCATTTTACCTAGTAAACAGATACAATCTTTGGTTGAGTCTGGTATTCTTGGTTGCTGCAATGCAATAGGCAATGCATATAAACTGGTAGATAATTCTTTTTGCGCGTTAGCGAACATTGGATGACATCTAATCGTCAAAACAAGTTATAAAATAATGCAATGTAATACCTTCTCGCAATTTAAACAATAGTCAAGAACGTTTCTTCAAATACTTGGGAATATACTCTCGATCGATAAAATTGGTCGTTAAGGGGTATAACCCTCTGTGCATTTTTCCACAAAATATTAAAATTTTGTTGGACATATTAATTATTAAGTGTGTATATCTTGCAATTCTGTTTTTATTTTTCTAGAAAAATTCCTTTCTAGATAGTCTAAGCTACAAACTCTTGAATCAAAATGCTCTTTAAAGGAATTTCTTCTCGGTTAATGCTTCTCACTCTTCCCCTAACCTTATTGTGGGGTTACAAAAAGGTTCAAACTGTGTTTGTAGAGCCACAAGCAATCTTGGTTTTAGGAGGTTCTACTAAAAGATTAGAGCGAGAAAAATTTACAGCCAATTTTGCAAAAAAATACCCCAACCTGCCGATTTGGATTTCTGGAGGTAGCCCAGAAGGTGCTACAAAAAAAGTGTTTACCAAAGCTGGTGTCAATAGAGAACGCTTGTACTTAGACTATCGAGCAAATAATACAGTAGAAAATTTTACTACATTAGTAGATGATTTAAAAAAAAGAGGAATTAAGAAATTATATTTAGTTACTTCCGATTACCATATGCCTCGCGCTACGGTAGTTGGTGAAATTGTTTTAGGCAGTCGAGGAATTGACTTCAAAACAGTACCCGTACCTTCACAAAATAATTCCGAACCAGTACAAAAGTCAATCCGCGACGGAGTTAGATCGATTTTATGGGTTGCGACTGGTTTAGGTGGCGGAAAGAAATAAAGTAGGCTTATTATTTGCTATCCCCCAGAGAGCATCCCTTCAAGTGGAAATTTATTTTTGTAGTGCGTTAACGCAGTGTGTCCGACAGGACATGCATCTTGCTCGCTATCTACAGCGGATTTCATCTTAATGAGGTACAGAACATATTGTGATAAGGGAGTAGGGAGTAGGGAGTAGAAGAATGTACCTCATTTAACTGCAAAGTGCTGTATATATAGCGAGCAAGATGCTCGCACTACCAAATTGTATTTTTGCAAAATCGGAATGCTCCCGTTCCCCATTCCCCATTCCCTATTCCCTACTCCCTACTCCCTACTCCCTACTCCCTATTCCCTATTCCCTAAAGATTAAAAATTAAAATTCACGCCGCAGCTTTTTCTTGCACTAAAACAAAAGGCTGCACAATCAAAGTGTCAAACCGTTTTTCTCGCTGCATATTCCATTCCCCTATTTGTACTGCTGAAGGTTTAGCAATTAACGCTTCATCAATCCAATTTTGGACTTTTGCGGCTTTATCAGCAGCTATAGCTTCACCTACGTCTAATAAATCTAATTCAGAGGCTACTATAATTACAGAATCTCTTTGTACGTGAGGAATCAACCATTCCCATTCTGCTTCATCAAGGTTTTCATCTAATTGCGCTCTTAAATCTTGATTTGTCATCAGAAATTATTTATTCTCCAATAATTAATATATAACAGTTTTAAATTATTTGTGATTTAAAAATCTAGTTTGTCAAAATAACCAGGTTTTTATGCATCATAAAATATTATCGTTTGGATTATATTACTTACAAATATCAATCAAACCTCAGCCTTCATCTCATCAATTTCAAACAAAGAAACTATCACGCCTGCAATGGGAATAGATATAAAAACACCTAATAATCCGGCGATTCTAGCACCTATTAGTAAAGCAAAAAATATTACAACTGGATTTAAATTTAGTGCGTCCTGCATAACTCTAGGAGCAATTAAATTATCTTGGATTTGTTGGAGTACAATGCAAGCTATTAATACCTTTATTGCTAACCAAACACCTTGAGATAATACAATTAAAGTAATTACACCAATTGCTAATGTTGCACCTATACCAGGAATAACATCAATAAAACCAACGATTACAGATAATACTAAAGGAAAAGGTACTCCCAACACTACAAAAACTATAAATGTTGAGACTGTAAGAAACAATGTTAATATTAACTGACCTCGGAAAAAACCGAGAAACGCACGTTTAGTGATTCTTTCAAACCTTTTGCGTCTGGGTTTGGGTATAATTTTTAAAATAAAAATCCAAAGCTGTTCTCCTTCAAGCAGCATAAAAAAAGAGACAACGGCAATTAAAACAAAAGTAGCAAAATTAGTAATAAAACCTTGGAATAAGAATAAAATATTACTGAGTCTAGCAATAGCTTGTTCTCTTAATATTCCTTCAAGATAGCTTAAATCTATCTGAAGATTTCGATTCCGAAGCATCTCTTCTAATCGCTCTACTAAAGGTACCAATTGGTTCAAAAAGGTAGCGACACTATCAATTAATTGTTGCCCCTGAGATAAAAGCCCTAAACCTGACGCTATAGCTAAACTACCGAGAATAACTATACTGATTAAGAAAATAAAAATAACTGCTACACTATGAGGTACAAAGCGTTTTAGCCACTGAACGGGATAGCTAAGTAAAAAAGCTAAAATTGTAGCAAACGTAAAAATAACAATAACTGCTTGAAAATAGTCAAATAATTGTACGACTGCCCAACCGGAAGCAAAAAAAAGTAAAAAGCGAACTAAAGCAAAATTATTTAATTTAGTTAAAAAATTTTCGCCGTCTGAATCTTTCATATGAAATTAAACAAGTACAAGAAAGGAAGCAAGATTTATTAGATTAGATCGAATTCGGTATCTCAACATTACCCGAACATCAATTTAAGCAATTTTAGCTAACAAAACTACTTCCTTTAAGCATATTTTTAATACATATTTTTAGAAATATTTTATAAGTATTCGCGAAATTTGCCGCTTTAACGTCCTAAATCATGCATTTTATTAATCTGTAGAGCGCATTCCTGGGTTACAGCTTCTAAATCTTCCTTAGTTGTGGAAATTGGAGCAGAAATCAATTCGCCAATTCTGACTGTTACCGGAACCCTTTGAGGAACAGCCTCGCCTTTTTGCTCAATGTCCTGAGTACCCCATAAGCATACTGGTATAATCGGCGCTTTTGCTTTTGCAGCAATTAACGCCGCACCTCGCTTAGGGTCTGTAATTCGTCCATCATTAGTACGAGTACCTTGCAAGAAAATACCTACAGCCCAATCATTCTTTAGATACTCCAAAGCCTTACGAATTGCATTGCGATCGCCACTTCCTCTACTTACGGGATAAGCACCATATAGCTGAATAGCTTGCTTCAAAACAGGAATTTTAAACAATTCTTCCTTAGCCATATAAGATACCGGGCGGCAAACGCTATTAGAAACAATCGGCGGGTCGAAATTACTCGCATGATTGCTTACTATTACCAACGGGCCATTCTGAGGCACATTTTCCGCACCATAAATACGTCCTCGGAAATAAACCCGAAGCATCGGATTTACAACCGAGTATTTAAAAGCGCGGTAAAGCAACAGACTAACAAAAGGTTCGCGATTTCGAGACATACAGCAGATTTCATCTTAATGAGGTACAGAACATATCGTGATAAGGGAGTAGGGAGTAGGGAGTAGGGAGTAGGTAGTAGAAGAATGTACCTCATTTAACTGCAAAGTGCTGTATTTCAAGAATGGGGATTGGGCATTGGGCATAAGAGATGGGGAGACAAGGAGAGTGGGAGAAAAATGCAATTACCAATTACCAACTACCGATTACCCATGCCCCATGCCCCATGCCCCATCCCCTATTCCCAACTCCTAACTCCTAACTCCTAACTCCTAACTCCGTGAGCTAACTCCGTGAGCTAATTCCGTTTCGTGCCGAGAGCGGACGTTTTCTAATTTTAAGCCAGAGGCAGTACGTTTAATTAAGCCGGTTAAAACGTTTCCAGGACCGATTTCGACTACTCTTTCAATTCCTTGTTCTGGTAATGCTAAAGCTGTTTCTCGCCAGCGCACGCTTCCAGTCATTTGCTCTACCAACCTTTGCTTTAAAATGTCGGCTTCTACGGTGGGTACTGGTTCTACGTTAGATAAAACAGGTACGCTAGCTTGATGAAATTCTACCGTTGCTAACACATCTTTAAATTCACTAGATGCTTCTGCCATCATCGGTGAATGAAAGGCTCCCGATACATTTAGCGGTAATTTGCGTTTTGCTTTAACTTGACTCAGGACACTTTCTATAGCTTCAGGTGTACCAGAAATTACTACTTGTGCGGAACTGTTGTCATTTGCCAAAACTGCATCGTCTGTTTCAGCTAGAATTTGTTCTAATTGCTCTCTATCGAAGCCAATTAAAGCTGCCATCTTACCATTAGCAGCATTTTCCATTAGTTCTGCACGACGTTTTACCAAACGCAAACCAGCAGACCATTCAAACGCACCTGCTACATATAAAGCAATATACTCTCCCAAACTATGACCGGC
>JBCCLY010000129.1:0-8443 GCA_039026655.1 Cyanobacteria bacterium P01_C01_bin.38
AGTGAAAAGTTTTTTTTAATTCCTGTTACACGTTTAAATTCAGCTGATGATAATTTTATCGCTTGCCAGTATTTCATTTGATTTAACCAAAAATTATAAATTTTTCATTATAACATAAAAAACTTTTGCAAGAGGTCTATAGTTAGTTTTAGTGTTAACTTCCTGTTTCAAGGTGGCTTCAATCTGACGATTAAAGGGTTTGTCCACTCCACAAGCAATCCCGGCAGAGCTTACCGTTTGATCCGAACGAATCGGAATATAAATTCCTTCAAACCATCGTTCTATATTCTTACTAGCATTTAAATCTCTATCTGACCTATGACCGCATTCGGGACATAGATAAACACGCTCTTTCAATGGCATCTTATGACGATGTTTACCACAATTAGAACATATTTGAGAACTAGGAAACATTCGGTCAACTAAGATTAATTGACTGGAAAATTTCTCAGTTTTATATTCTAATTGACGTTTAAACTCGTACATCCCACAATCGGCAATTGCGCCTGCCAATCTATGATTTTTAAGAAATGCCTTGATTGATAAATCTTCTATCTTAATAATGCTGTGGTTTTTGGCAAGATAAGTAGTTAATTTATGAATAGCATCTTTGCGAATATTCGCTATCCGAGCGTGCAATTTCGCAAGTTTAGAAACTGCTTTTTTACGATTATTGGAACCATTATTTTTCTTACTTAAACGACGTTGTAGATGTTTTAACCGCTTACTCATACGGCGATAAGCTTTGGGATTATTAAAAACTTTACCGTTTGAACAAACAGCTAATTCTTTAATTCCGATATCAACACCAACAGACGGTCTATCTGCTTCAATATTCGGTTTTTCAACTTCATATTTAATTGCGATAAACCATTTATCAGCAGTGCGAGAAATCACACAATTATGTGTTGCTCTAACTGGTAATGCTTCAGTTAATCTCACCCAACCAATTGATGGTAATTTAACCCGCTTACCATCATTTTTAATCATTGGTTTAGCCTTACTACCAGATTCTAAATAAAAACTATCTCTAGTTCCTTTTTTCTTAAATCTTGGTTGTTTCGCTGATTTTTTAAAACATCTATCCCAAGCTGTGCGTAAATCTTTTAGTGCTTGTTGTGGAACGTTTTTATTAGTTTGGTAATACCAAGGATTAACCGTCTTTACTTCGGCTACTAACTTTTTATGTAAGTCGATAGAAGTTGGTAATTTGAGCGATTTATCAGTTGAGCGTTGAACTAATATATCTTTGAAGACGGCATTTGCCCAGTTGTAAGCATGACGCGCTACACCGGATGCTTTTTTAAACGCTGTAATTTGCTTGTTGTTTGGAATTAACTCAACTTTGATACTTAAAAGCATTTAATTCGATATGCACAAATGTCATATATGGATTAGTTTACTGATATTTAGGTTCCAAGACAATCCGATATAAACAAAAAGAAATCCGCAAACTATAACAGTAATTAATTTATATTCTGGACAAGCTGACTACATATTTCCACTTATGGGTAGAAATTAGATAACAGTTACTAGCCCCAACCACAGATTGTACCTTGGGAAGAAATAGAACGTAGTGGAAGCGGTTTCACTCGATTTCCTAGAGATAGATAACCGATTTTAAAGACCCGCCAACATCCACGCATAAAGTGATATCAGACATGAAGGTTGTAAGTGACAAAAAGCGCGTTTTTATACAGCACAAGCTTAGAGCGGTTATGGCACGAAATTCATCGTATTATCGTACTAAATTGCACGACGAATATTAATTTCATCATCACGCTTGCCATGTCGGTCAACACCGCGCTGTGCTGCAACTGCACCTGGGCTGTGCCACAAGCGCACCGCGACTACCGCAAAACGCGATTTCGGCTAGTTTTATCGTAAGATAGTGGTACTCATGACTACTTATCCACCTGGGTACCCAGGTTTTTGAATTTTTCTAACGCCTCTACCGCCCCAACTTCATTTACTAGTTGGATAAAACCCCCTGTTAGCGCTTCTAGTAAATCGCTTCTATCCATCTCTACTCCTTCATCTGCCAAATCCATGAGGGTTCGGTTAATTTGCCTGCTCAGTTTTTTGGGAATGCGGAAAGTTGTTTGGGTATAGTCAGGATTTTCTCGTTTAGCTAATTTATCTGGTGTTTTTTTTGCTGTTGTGGGTTTTTGAGTTTGTTGCTGTTCGGATGACTGGATTGCTGAATACCCAGATGTTTCGCTACTTTCTTTTACAGTTTCGGATGATTGGGTTGCTGGGTATCCAGATTTTTGGTTACTTTCTTGTGTGGTCTTAGATTTTCGAGTAGCTGACTTTGTGGATGACCGGGTTGCTTGCTGTTCAGATGGTTGGGTTTCTTGCTGTGTAGCTGTTTGGGTGGCTGGATACCCAGATGTTTCACTACCTTCTTTTGTAGTTTTAGATTTTTGAGTAGCTGACTTTTTGGATGACTGGGTTTTTGGGTACCCAGATTTTTGACTACTTTCTTGTGCTGCCCCCAGGGCTTCACTAAATCTGCTTACTCTGGAAGTGCTTGAATTAGTTCGCTTTTTATTTCTGTCCAATCCCGCCATGCTACTTTACCTCCTCTTACTTTATATACAGGAACTCCTGATGTTACTGCATCCTTATATGCCTTATAAAACCGAATACCCCGGCTAAAAACTGGATACCCCTGACTTACGAGTGCTTCCATTGCTTCTTGCCCGTCTTTTTGTGGCGGTGGTGGAATCATGGTTAACAACACTCGCCAATTAGTTTCTGGTGGCAATGATTTAGCCATCAGTGCCATAGCATCTATGCCTAACAAATCAGGAGGTGTGGGAATTATAAGTAAATCGCATCCCCTAGCCAGTTCTTCTACTTCTGTTTCTGTAGGTCTTGCGGGGGTATCAAAAATTATGAATTCAAATCTTTGCTTACGCATTAGTTTTGCAGCTTCCTTTTCTCCACACACCTGAAACGGTAAATTACCAGGTCTTGCCCAGGTGGAGGCAGAACGATTTTGGTCAGCGTCAATAACTAAAGTTTTACCGTCTTCACTAAATAACGTTGCAAGGCAGATAGCCGAAGTAGTTTTGGACACCCCGCCTTTGAAAGAACTTAGAGAGATGATTGGCATAACCTCCCCTCCTGCCGAAATAAAAGCATCATAACGCACGATGATACCTGGGTACACATATATTTTGGATGTATGAATGTTTGGGTACCCAGGTATTGAAGCTTATAAATCCTCGGTGTTTAAGATATTCTCCCAACTGTTAAGAAAGATGTGACTAACGCATAGCAAAGTCTATGAAGGGAGAATTCAGAAGTATATCAAGCCGAGGTATTTTGGAGTGGTCTAGTTACCTAGCATCAGTATCTTGATTTTTTCTTTCTTCTCCGGTTTGGTGATGGCTTTCTCTTGGCTACTATCTCGTTTATCCACGTCAGTTGTTATTGTGACCTTTTGAGGACTAGCTTCTAAGTGGAACAAGTATCGACCATTAATCATATAAATCGTCGTAATAGCACCGATGGAAAACATTAATACTCCAGCTAGAGGTAAGGTGATTTGCCAAATAGGGAAATTGCATTTCATGTGTTAAACCTTAGTGAATTTCAATACTTATCCAAAGGTAAATCTTATACACTATCCCAAGCCTAGAGGTGTTTAATATTTATTGAAATCCTTATAAAATAAAGCTTTGCAGCTTGGGGGGAGTTTGGGTATGCCCCAAACATTTTTTACCATCAGTACTGTAAAATGTTTACATTCAGCTTGGGTTATGTCTGGGTTAACCCAAGCATGAAGAGCCGAAACTTTCGTTATTTACTCAACTTATGGGGCGTACAGATAACTGGGGAGAAAAACCTTTAAAGCGGGCGAAGCATCTAATTAAGTTTTTACTATCTTATGATAATTCAGAACGTGATAAATTATACGTAAAAAATTGGCGAAAAAAAAATAGTAGCCGCCCTGAGCGAGACATACGAACAAGCTTATTAAATCTTGCGTGGTTGTTGAATAAAGACAGTATTAAGTCAAAATATGACAGCCAATTAGATAAGGAAAAAAAAGAGCTTCAAAGTACAATTGACCGTCTCAAAGATTTAGATATTGTGCAGGAAAACAGCACAAATAGTGAAAAAAGCAAGGGTATACGAAGCTTTACTTTTATTCTTTGGCACTCAAGCAAAGTCCAAGAAAATCTGAAACAGTTAGAATTAACATGGCAAAATCGTCCTAAATTAAAATCAAAAATTAAGAAAAATTTATTAGAAAATGACATACAAACATCTGATGCCTCGAAAAAAGAACTAGATCCAAAATTAAAAATAATTATAAAAACTTATCTCTCAAAGTCTTTTAGTGCTGATACATTTGCGGAATTAGACCAAGCGGGTGAGCCAGAAACAGCTTCCGAACGTCGCACAAAACTAAAACAAGTTTTTATTGACCTTGATGTTCAATCTTGCGAAAGGCTTAATTCACATAATAGGAAGATAGAGCAGCTAAGTTTATTTGCTAGAGATATATCGTCTGATGATAATAATTATGATTATTTTATTCCGGAAATGAATGAGCATTCGTCCGCAATAAAATGTCTTTTGCAAGAAAAATTTATTAGTATTGTAATTATCGGTGGACCAGGGCAAGGTAAATCTACACTTGGGCAACAAATTGCCCAAATATACCGTGCTAAATGGCTTAATAAGTCTTACGAATTTCATGAAAAAGTTAAAATCAAGCGTATTCCTTTTCGGGTTGTACTAAAATATTTTGCTCAATGGCTTGCTAATAAAGAAGTTGATAACAGCCTAGAAGCTTACTTGGCTGAAGAAATGAGTAGCGTAAGCTTGCGACCTGGCGATATATCTACTCATGATATTCAAGATATTTTTTCGTGCCAAGATTGCTTATTGATTTTAGATGGGCTTGATGAGGTTGTAGATCCGAAATTACAAGAGCAAATGCTCGAATGTATTTATAGTTTTTTAGATTGGGCAGAAGATTTTAATATCAATCTAAAAATAGTAGCAACTTCTCGACCTAACATATATCAAGAGCAGTTCGATCCAAAACGCTTTTATCATTTTGAATTATTGTCATTATCAGGTGATAAGGTTAAAGAATATGCTAAAAAGTGGGTTGATGCAAGGAATTTACGAATAGAAGAACAACAACGAATATTGCATACTTTGGAAGAATGTCAGCAAGATGAAAGAACTTCTTCATTATTAAAAACTCCTCTGCAAGTAACTATTATTTTACTAATTATTAAAAATGGTGGTCGTCCACCAGGAGAGCGAGAAGCCCTCTTTCATAAATATTGGGAAACGATATTGAATCGAGAAAAAAGTAAAGATAAGGATATTATTAAAAGCGATGATACAACCTTACTTAATCTTCACGCTTACCTCGGTTACTTATTACATTGTCGAGCTTATAAAGATAACGTTAAATCACTTTTGTCAGAGGCAGAACTCCAACAGGCTATTGTTAAAATTTTACGAAAAAGAGATAGTAAATCGTCAAATGAAGATATTGACTTGAAAGTAAACCAATTTGTTAGTGATGCAAAAGATAGGTTAGTTTTAATAGTTTCTCCCCAACTTGAATTGTTCGGCTTTGAATTGCCCTCTTTTCGAGAATTCTTTGCCGCAGTTTACTTATATAAGACAGGACAACGCTTTGATAATTTGAAGTCCATAGTCTGTTATAAACACTGGAATAACGTAGCTTTATTCCTAGCAGGTCGAATTGTTCGCCAATTGGGTGACGACGATGCAGATCTTATTCTCAGAAATGTTTGTCGTGCTGTAGATAGACCGCAGCCAATGGATAAAAAAAATAAAAATCATTTATTACTACCTGGAGCTTGGTTTGCTTTAGAAGTAGCAGCCGATGGGTCTCTCAGTAAAAACTATCGCGACCTCCAGTGGGAAGCTATTGAGTATGGTTTACAAGTTTTAGAAACAGGTCTGACAAAGAAACAACGAGATGATTTAAGTTCTTTAACAAGGCAACTATCTGAAAAAGATAGACAAGACCTTCTCCTTCGTATCTTGGAAGGAAAATTTAGTTCAAAGAATTTACCAGAAACTTGTTGGAAAGTTGCTTTAAATCTCTACGGTCAGCACTTTGGGACAACACAGTTTTTTCTTGACAAGATTGATATCCTGCTTGAAACTCAAAAGAAAGATTTTGTGCTTTCTGGATTAGAGCTTGCTCTACTCTACAAACCCGAACCTGAGTGGATGGTGGAACGCCTACAACATTATTGGTCATTTTGGACAAATGACATCCCTGCTGAATTTTTCCGTTCTTATAAATATCTTGAAAAGCTGTTAAATATTTGGTCATTTTCTAAAGCTGAAGCGACTCAAATAGCAGAAATAATTTGTAACAATTATCACCGATATATCGAAATAGATCCCCGTCGAAAAATTGAATGGGATATGTCACAGCCAAAGACATTTTCCGAACAATTGATATTAATGTTGAGGTTTCTTTGGTTTGCTCATAATTGGATAATGAAACCCCCAAAACGCTTGGATATCGGGATAAATAATGATGATAATTTTGCTCGAAATATACTTCATGTAAGAACAAGATTAAATTATAAATCATCTCCTCGCTCAGTTCCGGATGGAATGACCAGAGCTATAAATACATTGTTACATCGTTCTGACTTGATGCCTTGGTTACGAGGTAGCTTGTGGTTAATTTACTGGTTGAATAATCAACCAAATAAAACAAAAGTAACAGCTTTTCTTGAGGATATTAATTCAAATCAGCAAATACATAAATTTATAAAAAAACGGTGGCTTTATTATGAGTTAAGAGGAGCTTCGCCCCTTTTAGCTCTAGTTATAAAACAACAAGAAATTGAAGGACAGGGTGCTGTAGATAAGTTACTGCCTTTTTTAGATGCAAATACTCAGAAAGATATCTATGAACAAATTATAGGAGAAATTAAAGAATATTTTCAAAATTCAGAAGAAGCGCAAGAACAACAACTTATCATAGCATTACAAACAAACATTGGATTAGATAATTTTTTACCTAAATTAGGAAAATTAGCCGAATCAATGGGTATCAAAGTTGAGGATTTGGTCAAAGCGTATATTACTGTTTATCCTAATTATATTTTCTCTAAAACTACGTCAAGAAACTATGATAATGAGCAACTTTCAAAATTACTGGCAACAGCTTATAACTTAATAGAACAAGGTGAAATACCTAGTAAATTATTATGGACTATAATTACTAATAGATGGAATTTTGATAACAGAATAGTTAAGCAGATTCATCAAGTTCTAGAATTAATTATTGACAATTACTCAGAATCTTCTGAATTTGATATTGCTAGTATAAGCGTGATTCTTTTTATTAAACTACTAGCATATGATACACAGATACAGGAAATAGCAACTCATTTGTTCGCAACTCTACCACCAGCAGAAATTTTAGAAGCTAGAATACATTTTAATTTTATTGAAGATGCTATTGAACCTAACTCTCAAATATTCAATATAATACAATCTTTATTAAACTATAAAGAAGAATCTGTACGTATTGGGATAGCTCTAGTTTTTAAATTAATTATAAACTCATTAAAACAACGTACATACTACAGAAGATATGAATCACAAGAATTTATAAAAAATCGTATAGATTTTAATTTGGGAATGAGTTTTATTAATCATGAATGTAGTAAATACCGTGTGGTAGGTATTACACTTCTCACTATATCTGATTATCCAGTTGAAGATACAAAGTATCGAAATCTCATTTTAGATAAACTGAAACAACCCCAAACTGACGAGGAAGAGGAAGCCTGGTATCGATTTCTGCAAGAAGTTTATATGCCTGAAGAAAAGCATATAATGTGGCATCAGTTATTGGAAGGAATTTTAAGTAAGCCATCGTTTTACAATGGTTCCATTTTGAATTTAGCAATGGATAGATATCAAGAGATTAGCAGTAGCACTGATATTATAATTCCTGAAATAGATTAGAACTATTGCAATAGGAGAGGACAGCGCATACAGATAGCAATTGCAACTAACTGTATAAACCTAGAAAATGTAAAAATCAAAGCAATAAGTTTACATTCTCCAATTGCTTTCCGATAACTTACATTCTGGAATAATAGAATGATATATAATACTAATGTATTTCTTATTTCTTAAAAACTATGGTGCAAACAATACAAGCGCGGGATATTAGTCTTTATGAATTAGAAGAAAAATTTGGTTTGCAATTGGTTACAAATGCTGAGTTTTTTACAGAATGGACAAATGATTTTATTGAGTTGAATGATGCAGAAAAGTCATCGTTAGAACGAGTTAAAAGCAACTATTTAAACTTAACTAAACGTCGTCCAATGTCAGAAGAAGCAGTGAAGATGGTAGTGCTATCTCCATTGTTAGATTTAGCAGGTTTTTATCAGCC
>JBCCLY010000130.1:0-8441 GCA_039026655.1 Cyanobacteria bacterium P01_C01_bin.38
GTATTCCCTACAAGTTTCCTGGTGCCTATGGCACGGTGGAACCACACTGATTCCATCCCGAACTCAGAGGTGAAACGCTGTTGCGGCGACGATAGTTGGAGGGTTGCCTCCTGTGAAAATAGCTCGGTGCCAGGTTTTTAAATTAAGTAAAGTCTCCTTCGGTATATGTGAAGGGGGCTTTATTTTTGTTATATTGTTTGTCAGTTTTGTATTTTTCAACATACAATCAAAGTAAAATAGAAGTTTACGGAAGTTTCTAGGGAACAAAAATTTTGACTCTTTTAAACCTTTTAAACTAGATTGTCTGTTAACCACTTAAGTTTGACAAACAATTACTACTTAAAAAATGGTAAATCAGATCAATGATATTGCTTCGCAAGCTAGTCAAGGCAGTATTGCGGCAATTATTCAAGTTTTGAATGAAAAGTTGGCTAATTCTGGCGTAAGAACCAGAGCAGTATTTGATGGTGGAGTTTTACAACTTTTATGCGAAGCTCGCACCAAAGAAAGCCTGGAGAAATCGCCTTTAGTACAAAGAATTAAGCAGATATTAGAATCTATTGCGCCCCGTAACGTCCATAGGGTAAATATAAATAGTCGTATTGTTCGAGAACAGCAATTATTGTGGTTAGAAGAAATCAATCGCGATCCAGAAAATCAGTTGCTATGGTCCGAACAAATCACTTTAAAAAAACCAAATATTTTAAAGCGAATAATTCGGGATTTTAAACAGAATAAGAAAGAATCACAAAAACCGCAATTACCTCAACCTCAATCTTCCCGACATTTAATAGTTAGTAATAGAAGTAAACCAAAAAAGTCATTCTTAGGAGGGATGATGAATGCAATTGGTTTATGCCTAATACTATTATCGGCAGGTTGGCTAGTGTATTATTTTTTAGGTAGTAAAATTTATAATTCAATAGAGACAGCAACTTTAAAATACAAAGCACCGAATGAGTCTAAGATAAAATCTTTAAAGCCTACAGATATTAAAAATAAATTACAGGCACCTGTTGTCAATACTTCTCCGATAGCTTCTCAAAAATTAGAAGACGACATTTTTTACATTGCGATACGAATTGCTAACCAAGCAGTAGAAGATAGAAAAACAGCTAATACTTCAGATAAATGGTTAGATGTAGCTGAAAAATGGCAATATGCATCCGATTTAATGGCTGAAGTTCCATCTAGTCATAGTCGCTTCACAGAAGCACAGTCAAGGATTCAACTTTATAAAGAATATAGCGATTTAGCAAAGGAAAAAGCTAATGACGATTAGTTTTAGGTTTGATGTAGTAATGCGTTATTCATGTTTTATTAAGTGAAGCGAAAATTCCATCATGAACAGCAAAACTTTTGTTGCTCTAAGACGCAGCCATTTTCAAATACCTCAGCCTTTAAATAAACAGATAGCTGATTTAACTTTAAATTTACAGACTCATGCTTTTTTAAGGAATGCTGCTTGCCAAAATATCTATCTTTACTTAACAAGCTACGTAAAAGCGTTTTCTGAGTATTGGTTTAAGAAAAGCTTAAGTGAATTAAAAATACTTGACTGGGGATGTGGAAAAGGGCATATTTCTTATCTGATGCGGGAAATGGGTGCTGAAATTACAGCTTGCGACGTGCATGGTGCAGATGATTCTAGTTTTGGTCAAAATACACCTATTATTGAAAAAGCATCTATAAATGTGCTTTCTTTAGAACATCCTTATATACTTCCCTTCATAGATGCAAGCTTCGATATTGTCTTAAGTTTTGGAGTACTCGAACATGTCCCTAATGACTTTGAATCACTTCGGGAAATTCACCGAATATTGAAACCGTCGGGACTAATGTTTTGTTTCTTTCTTCCCTACCATCTTTCATGGACACAGCGTTTAGCGCATCTTCGGGGAGATTTTTATCATGACCGATTGTATAGTAAAAAGATGGTTATAGAGCTTCTTGACAAAAGCAAACTCGAACTGCTTGACATTTGGCATCGGCAACTTTTACCTAAAAATAGTATTTCCTACGGTAACTATCATACTTTTGAATTTTTGGACCAGTGGCTAACTGAACGTACACCTTTAAAATACATTGCAACTAATATTGAGTTTGTTGCTTATAAAAGGTAGATATTTATTAGTTCGTATAGACAAATTAAAGAGGAGGCAATATGCTGCGAACCATATATAACAGCAAGTGCATCTATTTATTCTGCTTAAATATAGTAAATAATTTTACCGGATTTTTTTATTCGATGAACCTATCCCACTAATAATATTTTATGAATCCAGATGTGGACAGTAGCCAAGTCGATTAAAGAGTTAAAATAAATACTTTGACGATCTAGAGACGCAGTTTCATCACCACGTCTCTACTAAAATCTACTTAAACACTCATCTCCAACATCCGCTCCATCGGACGCAAAGCCTTAACCCTCGTTTCTTCACTCATGGTAATTTCTGGCTCGCGATTCTTCATTGCTAAATACAGTTTTTCTAAAGTATTCAATCGCATAAACGGACATTCATTACAATTGCAGTTATTAGTTGGTGGTGCGGGAATAAACTTTTGATTAGGTGCTTGTTTTTGCATTTGATGAATGATTCCTGGTTCCGTAGCAACAATAAATTCATCACTATTACTCTGCTGACAATGTTTTAATAAAGCTGCTGTCGAACCAATAAAATCAGCGTGTTGCAATACGGTTGTTTCGCATTCAGGGTGAGCAATCACCTCAGCCTCTGGATGTGCAATTTTTAACTGCACAATTTTCTTCTCGGAAAAGGTTTCATGAACAATACAGCTACCTTGCCACAATAGTAAATCTCTGGCGGTTTGTTCCATCACGTACCGTCCTAAATTACGATCTGGAGCAAAAATAATCGGCTGTTTTTGAGGTATCTGCTGCACAATTTTAACTGCGTTAGAACTGGTGCAGATAATATCGCTCATAGCTTTAATTTCGGCACTACAGTTGATGTAAGAAATCACCAAATGTTCTGGATGCGCTGCTTTAAATGCTGCAAATTCACTCGGCGGGCAGCTATCAGCTAAAGAACAACCAGCTTCTAAATCTGGCAACAATACTAATTTATCTGGATTAAGAATCTTTGCCGTTTCTGCCATGAAGTGAACCCCAGCAAAAACTATAACATCTGCATTTGTATGTGCTGCTGCTCTAGAAAGTTGCAACGAATCGCCAATAAAATCTGCAATATCTTGAATATCGGGTTCTTGATAGTAGTGCGCCAAAATAACAGCATTAAGTTCTTTTTTCAGATTCTCAATTGCTACAAATAAGTCTAGCGGTAATGCACCCGGTTGGGTTGTTTCAGGTTTTCGCAGTGCGGTAGTAAACACAGTAGGATCTAGTAAAATGTTCTTTTTTTAATTCAAAATCTCGCATTTTTGTACAAAAGTTTACCTTGCCCCTCATCCCTTTTACTGTCAGAAGGTTTGGCAATCAAATAATACGTATGTGCAAGATACAATTCTTAACCTTGAAATAATTATAGTACTTTTTACCAAAATTACTAGAGGGATAATACGACTTTAAGGAAATTGTGCCAAAATTGCTTTAAGTTTCCTATCCTGGAACCAAATGCGATGAAATTAAATCGTGCCTAAAACAGCAATTAAATCATTTACATCAAAATTATTCATTTTAGGAATAAGTAATTTAGAACCCAGTAGACTAGGTTATTTACTAACCTTATTCAGCGGAAAACTCAGTCAGAGATATATAGGTTTCGTCCGAATAAATAGCCCATACTTCTCCCTTGTAAATACCTGCACTACTTGCTATGGTGACGTGATTTACGTTTCGGTGGATTGTTGAAATTGTACTAAGGCCATGCATGATGCGAAAAAAAATGGCGATCGCCATTTACCGAAAAACTTATTCAAGGAAACGCGAGAGCGGAACACTTGCTTTTCCATAGATACAAATTCTTACTAGCCAAGCCCTACCCACATCACTGATTAGAACCTCCTTAACCATTCGTTAATTATTCACATCTACCAAAATGACAAACACCTACACCATTGACAGAAGAATCATCTGGAGACAAGCAGAAAAAATGTGTATCTGGCAGTTCTGCGCTATGCCGAAAATATTTATGCCTATGGGTTTTTATTTCTGTCGAACCAAGCAAAAATCGTTCGAGTAATATTATCGGTGAAAAATTAGGAATTACATTGATACTCACGCATGCAAAAGGAACGCCCGTACAACTAGCTCGATCGCGAACAGCTGCCAAAACTGCAAAGTTGGTGTACAAAAAATTAGTAAAGCAATTGTGCTGACTCCAATAGCTTTACTAATTGCTAGAGTGAAACATATGGAAAGGAAAGTGGCATGACAAGTAGTCAGATAAAAAACTCGAAAAACGTAAAAATTGCTGTAGTAGGAGACGTTCACGACCAGTGGGAAAATGAAGATGGGATTGCACTTAAGCGTCTGGGCGTTGATTTAGTCCTATTCGTCGGGGATTTTGGTAATGAATCGGTAGAAGTTGTCAGGAAAGTAGCTTCTTTAGATATCCCCTATTCTGTTGTAATGGGCAATCACGATGCATGGTACACCGCCACCGAATGGGGACGTAAAAAGTGTCCTTACGACCGCACTAAAGAAGATTGGGTGCAGCAACAGCTCGATTTTTTGGGCGATCGCCATGTTGGTTTCGGTAAGTTAGATTTTCCGGAATTCAACTTAACCGTAGTAGGAAGTCGTCCTTTCACTTGGGGAGGTCCAAAATGGAAATTTGCCGATCTATGTAAAGAAAGATTCGGAGTTGGAACTCTTGAAGAATCAACTGCCAGAATTATGGAAGCAGTAAACAGTGCTGCTCATGAAACGATTATTTTTCTCGGTCATAACGGACCATTCGGATTAGGAGACAAGCCCGAAGATCCTTGTGGGAAAGATTGGCATCCCATCGGCGGTGATTACGGCGATCCAGATTTTGCGGAAGCAATTTCTCAAGCTATTACTACTAATAAAAATATTCCTTTGGTGACATTTGGACATATGCACCATAGCTTGCGACATACTAAAGTATTGCGAAAGCGTATTTTTAGAAGTCCAGAAGGAATTATTTATTTAAATGCAGCCAGCGTACCGCGAATTATCGAAAAGCCTCAAGATAAACTGCGTAATTTCTCAATCGTAGAACTTGAAGACGGGAAAGTTACAAAAGCTTCACTGGTATGGATTGGCAACGACTTCACTATTAAATCTGAAGAAATTCTTTATCAAAAATCTACTTCGATGGTGCAACCAGCCTAAAAGTATTGTATAATCTTTAATTGGTCAGCCATTATCTAACGCTTCATGCTTAAGATTAATAGCTGACAGCTAAGAGGAGAGGTGGCAGAGTGGTCGAATGCGCTCGACTTGAAATCGAGTGTACCGAAAGGTACCGTGGGTTCGAATCCCACCCTCTCCGTTGAAAATTGTTAATAAGAGAAATCAGGAAGGAAGTGTAAATTTTTCTTCTTCTGTTTTATTATATTTGAAAACTCAGATGAAATTAATCGAGCTTTCGTGAAGCTTTGTAGTTTCCTCCTCGTTCTGCTGCCCTTTGTGCTGGTTTATCACTTGCTTCGTGAGAAATTTCTTCCCAGTTAGCTTGCTCCAATACTGCATCCAATACATCTGAAATATTACAACGCTGCTCGTATGCTATTCGTCTAAGAATATTATGATGTTCCGGTTGGATATATACAGGCTTTCTTTGTGTCTGCGCCATTTACCCTGCGATAAGTAAACAATATTTTTCAGTATATCCTAGCTAAGTAGCTAGGTTGACAATTAGCTAATTAGCTAATTTAATAATTAAAATATAGATAAAGTTGTGCATGATTTTTATGTATAAACAGCTAGATTTGTTTGAAGTGCCTTACTCAAAGCCAGAAATTCAACAGCCAACAAAAAAAACTACAATAAGCGTTATTGAACTATTTGCAGGGGCTGGAGGTTTGGCATTAGGATTAGAAAAAGCAGGATTCAAAAATACAGCACTTCTTGAAATTGATAAAGATGCTGTAGCGACACTTAAAAATAATCGCCCTAAATGGAATGTAATTCATGCTGATATTTCTCAATTTTCTTTTGAGGGTATGAGTGCGGACGTTGTGACAGGGGGATTTCCTTGTCAGGCGTTCAGCTATGCAGGTAAAGGTAATGGTTTTTCAGATACCCGTGGTACATTGTTTTATGAATTTGCTCGTTGTGTCAAACAGGTACAACCTAAATTATTTTTGGCTGAAAATGTTAGAGGTTTAATCAGTCACCAAGGAGGAAGAACCCTGAAGACAGTTTTATCTGTTCTAGAATCTCTCGGTTACAACGTTCAGTATCGTTTACTAAATGCAGTTAATTATGATGTCCCGCAAAAACGAGAAAGAGTAATAATTATCGGGACTCGTAACGATGTTCGTTTTCAGTATCCGGCTGCTTCTCCTAATATTTTGACACTAAGAAATGCGCTACTTGATGTACCACATTCTGAGGGAATGAAATATAGTCCAAAGAGGGCGAAAGTCCTGGATCTAGTTCCGCCAGGGGGTTGCTGGCGAGATTTGCCGGAAGATATTCAGAAAAGCTACATGATGAAAAGTTACTATCTCACGGGTGGACGTACTGGAATGGCACGTCGTATTTCTTGGGACGAACCGTGTTTAACTCTAACAACTTCACCTTCACAAAAACAAACAGAACGCTGTCACCCAGAAGAAACAAGACCTTTTACAGTTAGGGAGTATGCAAGAATTCAAACTTTTCCTGACGATTGGGTATTTATGGGTGGAATGGGTTCTAAATATAAACAAATAGGGAATGCTGTTCCTGTGAATTTTGCTTATCACTTAGGTAGGTCAATAATTAATGCTTTGTCAGCCAAACGAACCTAATTTAGTACTAATTAATAAGCTCTGCTAAACAAATCTCTAAAGCGAGTCTTCTCTGCTTGACTTAATTGATTTACTGCTGCGACCTTGGTAATTACATCAGGCAAAACCTCAAAAAGCATACTTAATGCTCCTGAGACACCTGTAGCCATATCGTAAAAATGTTGACCTTTAATAATTATGATATTTTGATTTGCTGGTCTTCTGGTTTTAGTTTTATTATCCGATGGAGTAAAAGGTTGATTATAAATTTTATTATTTTTATCTTTTTTAGGAATAATTTCTACATAGTAAGCTGTAAACCCTTGATATATTTGTGTCTCTAATGCATATGACAGATTATCATAAATAACGATTTTATCGCTGCCCTTAACTGTATTATGCTTATTTTTAAGCTCGGCAATTACTTTTTGTTGGGGATTACAAACATCTATAAGTTGACCGCTGCTAAGATTTTGCCATCCGGCAATACCACCTACAATATCTTGGTGAAAGTAACCAATTGCATTTTGTACGGTTTTTTGAGCTTGTCTAGTTTTTTCTCTTTTTAGCCAATCATTGAAACTGATACCTTCAACCACACTATCAAATATCGCTGAGAAGGGATCTATAACATTTTTGTACAAACTGGTATCTGGTTTAGCTTGAACTTCACGAATGCAATCGACAACTTTTTGAACCGCATTCTCAAGGTCATTATTGGAAATATAAGGCAAATAGCTCATAAAACTATTAATTACTTTTTATGCTTGAACTTTAAGTATCTAATGTGGTGGCATTTTCTAATATTAAAGTATGGAGTATGCGATCGTGCATTCTAATTATGTGAAAACGCATATCATATTACCAAACTGTAGGGCGATCGCCATTCTCTTTTCCCCCTTCCATCTAACTTCTCTGTGCTACTATTGCCACTAATTCAAACAAGGCAATTTTATAGCGACCTTAAGAACCTTAAAGTATCCGACGATTTGTACAAGCTGCTGCTGTGAATTAGCCAAAACCAAAAATCATTCAATTAACGTTCAAATTATCGTCTTGTTAAAAAACTTTACCATTTAAGCCATCGTAACCATTTAAGCCATCGTAAAATATTTATCCAAACGAACAAAAGCAACTTTTATCACAAAAAAAGAAAAATAAACACCGCATCATTCCGGATACAAAAAACCGCCTAATATCACCTTTCATCCGTGTATATCCACTGGCAGTAAATACTGAAGCGATGCTAATTTGGCAACACGAATGAAACTTTTGTTACTTCTTTACAGGGTGCTTAGACAAGTTTTTTATATATAGCCCTACTCTTAGAGGGTAAGGGCAATTTCGCGTAACAAAGATTCATCCCTTGTCATAAATTCAACGCGAAAATAACAAATGACTCTTGAAGACACTAATAATAAATTTATCACCACAGAAGCAATAAAATCCGGAACAGAATCAAACGAACAACAAATATGGGACGCTGTAAAAAATGCGTTTGCAGATAGAAACTGTATCGGCTATTGGCGATATCCGATTTTCTCAAAAGTAGGTGA
>JBCCLY010000131.1:0-8422 GCA_039026655.1 Cyanobacteria bacterium P01_C01_bin.38
GGATTTGGCAAAATCTTCTACAGATTCGTAAGCCAAATCCTTTAATTGAGAAAACGCAGCATCGGTACTAATCGTTCCATTAGCAACAGAATTCAGTAGAGACTGTAGGGCTTTTTCATCGGTCATAATTTATTTGGGTAATAGGTAATAGGTAATGGGTAATAGGTAATGGGTAATAGATGATGGGGAGTGGAGGAGCGGGGGAGATAAGTAGCTCTTTGGCTACCACTACCAACTACCAACTACCAACTACCAACTACCAATGCCCCATGCCCCATGCCCAATTACCATTTTCTATTGTTCACTGATTTTAACTTCGTCAATATTCCAGAAAGCACCGCCAATGGCATTGAATTTAGTGCCTTGAATATCGTTGCGGATGGCTGCTAGTGAGAGGGGATTAACTAAGTAGATAAAAGGTAGATTTTCCTGGGTAATTTGTTGAGTTTCGGCGTATATTTCCTTGACTTTCTCTTCGTCCAATTCTTGCGTAGCTTTGATATAAAGTCTGGCAATTTCTTTTTCCCAAGCAGAAACTTCCCAACCATCAATTGGTTTTTGTCCGGCTTGTGGTTTTTGGTTGAACATATGCAGTCCACCGGTGGGTTTCCATACGTTAGCACCTCCATTCGGTTCCAAACCACCAGTTAAACCCAGTAATGCCATTTCAAAATCTATGCTATTGGAAATTTTATCTAAATAAGTATTCCAAGCCAGAGGTTTAAAATTAACTTGAATGCCGATTTTACTCAAATCTGATTTGATTTGCGCTCCCATTGCTTCACGAATTTTGTTACCGGAATTAGTAAGTAAAGTGAAGCTGACGCGATTCCCTTCAGAGTCTAATAATTGACCTTGAGAATTAGATTTAAATCCGGCTTCTTTGAGTAAATCTCTCGACTTATCTAAGCTGTAATCGTACACTTGTAAGCCTTTTTCTGGAGGCAGATAATAAGGACTTTGTACCGAGATTGGCGAATTTTGTGTTTGACCTAAACCACGAAATGTGTTGTTAATCATGGTTTGGCGATCGATGGCATAAGCTACAGCTTGACGGAATTTTTTGTTATTAAACCATTTTGATTTTACTGGATCGACTAAAGGTTTACCGTTTCTGCTACCTTTATTTAAATTGAAGAATACAAAAGATGTACCAGTAGCAGGACCGCCATTCTCTATTCTAAAATTACCGCGTTTTTCTTCTCGTTTTAGCAAAGAAAAATACTCTGGAGATACACTAATATAATCCAAGCTACCAGAACGAAATTGTAGTAAAGCAGTATCTTGAGATTCGACAACTTCCCAATTTACTTTATTAATGAATGGTTTACCTTTTTTCCAGTAATTAGGATTGCGCTCGAATACAATCCGTTGAGTAGTATTGTAACGTCCTAATTTGTAAGGGCCATTAGTCACAATTTCATCAACGGGAGTATCAACACCCCATTTTTGTAGAAATTCCGGCTTTCCTTCTGAATTTTTTGTTTCTACCGATTTTTGTAAAGCATTTTTCGGTAAAATCGGAGTTCCCATATTTTGTAAGAAAGGTCGAAAAGGTTCTGGTAAAGTAAATTCTACTCTTCGCTCATCTAGTTTTCTGACTTTAGGTAACTGACCGCTTTCACCCATTTTTAAAACATCTTTAGTACTGCTAGGAATTTCTTTATTAAAGTAAATATCGTTGTAGGTAAATACAACATCTTCAGCGGTTAAAGGTTTACCATCAGACCATTTTAAATTTTCTCGTAAAGTGAATACAAAACGTAATCCGTCTTCAGACACTTCCCAGGATTCAGCTAATTCTGGCTCGATTTCTCCACTTATAGGGTTTTGAGTAGTTAAACCAACAAAAGTGTAACCAAAAATATTCGGTACGGAATCAGAAAGAGGATAGTTAAATGTTTTCAGGTCGCTGAGAATACTAAGTATTAACGGCGGTTTTTCTGCTGCTTCGCTTCTAAAATTAGCTGGATTACAAGCAGCAATTGTAAGAGCCGTAATAGCTGCCAAAATAACAGGTAAACGCAAACGCCGAAAGTTAGGAATAAATGAAAAAATTCTTAGCATTTAGGTAGATATACGAATAGTTGATGATATGAAAGAGATTGTAGCTAATAAAAATAGGGAATAGGGCATTGGGCATTGGGCATTGGGCATTGGGCATTGGAGATTGGGCATTGGGTAAACAGCTATTCCTACTCCTAACTCCTAACTCCTAACTCATAACTCCTAACTCCTAATTCCTAACTAACAAAGCTACAGCATAAGCACAAATCCCTTTTTCTTCACCAACGGGACCTAATTTTTCGTTGGTAGTTGCTTTGACACCAACTTGGTTTGATTCGATTTGCAAAACAGTTGCTAATTTTTCGCGCATTTTTTCTATGTGGGGTTTTAGTTTAGGACGTTCTGCAACTACTACAGAATCAATATTTCCAACTTTCCAACCTTGCTCTTGAATCAAATTATTAACTTTATCTAAAAGCATTAAACTATCAGCACCAGCCCATTTATCATCGCTGGGGGGAAAATAATGACCGATGTCACCTAGAGAAAGCGCTCCTAACATCGCGTCCATAATCGCATGAGTTAGAACATCTGCATCACTATGTCCTAATAATCCCAGAGAATGAGAAATTTCTACACCACCAAGAATTAACCGACGCTCAGTAGCTAAACGATGGATATCATAACCATTTCCAATGCGAATATTCATAAATGTTGGTTGTTAGTTGTTAGTTGTTGGGGGGATGGGGGATTGGGGATTGGGCATAGGGGATTGGTAGTTGGTAATTGGTAATTGGTAGTTGGTATTTGGTAATTGTTAGTGGGAGCATCTTGCTCCCTATCTCTCTCACTCTTCCCCCTCTACCCCCTCTTCCCCCTCTACCCCCTCTACCCCCTCTACCCCCTCTCTCCCTCCCTCTCAGAGAGCCATGCGTCATACAAATCGGGACGACGCTTGCGGGTTCTGGCGATTTGTTGCTCGTAGCGCCATCGGGCTATTGCTGCATGGTTGCCCGATAGTAATACGTCGGGGACTTTGCGATCGCGAAAGGTGGCGGGGCGGGTGTATTGGGGGTAATCTAATAATCCTTCTTCAAAACTTTCTAATTTCAAAGATTCTGCTTTGCCTACGGTTCCCGGAAGCAATCTTACTACTCCATTGATTAATGCCATCGAGGGTATTTCACCACCTGTCAAAATAAAGTCTCCCAAGGAAACTTCGCGGGTGACTAATTCTAATACTCTCTCATCTACTCCTTCGTAATGACCGCAGATGATGACTATTTGATCGTAGTTGCCTGCTAATTCTCTTAGCAAAGGCTGATTTATGGTTTGTCCCTGGGGACTCATCATGATTACCTCTCGTCGCTGCAATACTGGTAGCGATTCGACGGCGGAGAAAATAGGTCCGGGTTTCATTAACATCCCTACTCCTCCACCATAAGGTTCATCGTCAACTTTCCGGTGCTTGTCGGTAGTAAAGTCTCGCGGATTTACAAAATGCACGTTGGCAATCTGTTTTGCTAAAGCTTTACCAATCAGCCCGGAATTCAGAACGGAAGTAAAACAATCGGGAAATAGCGTAACTATATCAAAACGCACAGTATTTCGTATTGGAGGACACTATTGTGGGAATTAAACTCGCTCGGCTCAGGTGCAGAAGCAATGTTTACTACATTACATTTAAATTTTATTTAAAGTATATAAAAGTACTTAGGATAGGATATTTTCTGTGGAAATGAAAGTTTTTCTAATTACTTAATTTATGTTTAAATATTGTCACATCTAACTTTAAATTAAGAAACATCCCGGCGCGAACAACAACGCAGCATGATTGTATCGTGGCATTGCGACAGTTGTTGTGCTTTATCGATGCTTTATCCCAATTATGCCGCCTGAATTAGGCTGGTGAGGGAAATTAGCAGTATTGCCGGTGTACCCTGTTTCGGCTGACAATTTGAAGAGATAATGGGCGTAATACATATTCGACCGTATCTGCTCGGAAAGGGCTTTGAGTTAAAAAACGCGCAATGCGGGCACAGCGAAAAGTAGAAGCCATACGGGAGCGGCTGACACAAAATGCCGCAATTGTAATAACTCGTTCAGCCGAAGAGACATTTCAAGAAAAATAGGCGACAACAGAAAATGTCCTGCCGATTATAATACGAACGCGAACTGTCCGCGAAGTAAAATACACCTTCGGTGTTGTTGACAGGAGAAAATTATGCGGCAACTAAAAGCTAAATGGCTGGAAATGACCACATCCCAAGCAACTAAAACCGCCGTTCTGGTTATTGGAGGCGCAGAAGATAAGGTTCACGGACGGGAAATTCTGCGAACTTTTGTAGACCGTGCTGGTGCAACAGATGCCTATATTACTATTATTCCCTCTGCTTCTCGGGAACCGAGTATTATTGGCGCTCGCTACGTGAATATTTTTGAAGATATGGGAGTAAAAAAGGTTAAAATTTTAGATATTCGAGAGCGCGACCATTGTCACGACCGTTACTTCAAAGAGTCTTTGGAAGAATGTAGTGGTGTTTTTTTGACTGGTGGCGATCAATTACGTCTTTGCGGTGTCTTAGCTGATACGCCAGTTATGGATATTATCCGAGGTCGAGTCAAAACTGGAGAATTAACTTTAGCAGGTACTAGTGCTGGTGCTGCGGTGATGGGGCATCACATGATTGCCGGAGGCGGTAGTGGCGAGTCTCCCAATCGCTCTTTGGTAGATATGGCAACCGGCTTAGGGTTTATCCCGGAGCTGATTGTTGACCAGCATTTTCACAACCGCAATCGTATAGTGCGTTTGATGAGTGCCGTTGCTTCTCATCCCGACCGTTTGGGCATAGGCATTGATGAAGATACTTGTGCCATGTTTGAAAAAGACGGTTGGCTTGAAGTTATGGGCAAAGGAGCGGTGACAATTATCGATTCAAGCGAACTAACTCATACTAATGAACCTCGTGTAGGAGCAACCGAACCTCTGAGCCTGCATAATTTACGAGTTCACGTTTTAAGTCATGGCGATCGCTATCATCTTTACGGACGTACTGCGATACCATCTGTAGGGCGAATATCCAGCTGACGAGAATAAGTATATGTGGTTACACTGGGTTGACCGCGATTTTTCGTTGCAGCACAAAGGCTCAGAATAATACGAATCAGGAATAAAAATAACTGTTACTTACGAACAGTTATGCGGTCAATTCCAGTAAGAAACTAGAATTCTGGTTCCGAATCTCCATCTACCTTTAATCATGAGAATCCTCAAGATCCAAACATTACGCGGCCCAAATTACTGGAGCATTCGACGCCACAAGTTAATCGTCATGCGCCTCGATTTAGAAAGCCTCGCCGATACTCCCTCAAATGAAATCCCCGGTTTCTATGAAGGATTAGTGGAAGCGCTACCTTCTTTGGAAGGTCATTTCTGCTCTCCAGGTTGTCGTGGTGGTTTTCTAATGCGGGTGCGAGAAGGCACTATGATGGGTCACATTGCCGAACACGTGGCGTTAGAGCTTCAGGAATTAGCCGGAATGCGTGCGGGTTTTGGCCGCACCCGCGAAACTGCTACTCCAGGAATTTATCAAGTTGTTTTCGAGTATTTGAATGAGGAAGCCGGACGTTATGCCGCAAGAGCAGCTGTACGGCTTTGTCAAAGTATTGTCGATCGCGGACGCTATCCCAAGGCTGAGTTAGAGCAAGATTTACAAGATATTAAGGACTATTGGCGGGATGCTGCTTTAGGACCTTCTACTGAATCAATTGTCAACGAAGCTTCCAAGCGTGGTATCCCCTGGATGCCTTTGAATACGAGATATTTGATTCAACTCGGTTACGGGGTGCAGCAAAAGCGCATTCAAGCCACTATGACGGCTCATACCGGCATTTTAGGTGTAGAACTTGCTTGCGATAAGGAAGCTACCAAACGAATTCTCGAATCTTCTGGCGTACCCGTTCCCAAAGGTACTGTAATTAATTTCTTCGACGATTTAGAAGATGCTGTTGATTATGTTGGTGGCTATCCCATCGTCATCAAACCCCTCGATGGCAACCACGGACGCGGTATTACTATTGATGTCAGAAGTTGGGAAGAAGCTGAAGCGGCTTATGATGCGGCAAGGGCTGTTTCTCGCTCGATAATTGTTGAGAAATATTATCTAGGACGCGACCATCGTGTATTAGTAGTAGATGGTAAAGTTGTTGCCGTCTCCGAACGAGTACCCGCTCACGTAGTTGGTGACGGTAGATCGACTATTGCCGAATTGGTTGAACAAACTAACAAAGATCCAAATCGCGGTGACGGGCACGATAACGTTCTGACTCGAATAATTTTAGACCGCAATAGTTATGCTTTGATGGAAAGACAGGGTTTTACCCTTGATAGCATTTTAAATAAAAATGAAATTTGTTATTTACGAGCAACGGCGAATTTATCTACGGGTGGTATTGCTGTAGATCGTACCGATGAAATTCATCCCCAAAATGCTTGGTTAGCTCGACGAATAGCTAAAATAATTGGATTAGATATCGCTGGAATTGATATCGTTACTACCGATATTAGCCGTCCTTTAAGAGAAATCGATGGAGTAATTGTAGAAGTAAATGCAGCACCGGGATTCCGGATGCACGTTGCTCCCAGTAAGGGAATTCCCCGCAACGTTGCTGGGGCTGTAATTGATATGCTGTTCCCTGCCGATAAGACTACTCGCGTACCTATTCTCAGCGTTACCGGCACCAATGGTAAAACTACTACTACTAGATTACTAGCTCATATTTTCAAGCAAACTAACAAAGTAATTGGATATACAACTACAGATGGAACGTATATCGGAGAATACTTAGTAGAAGCGGGAGATAACACCGGTCCTCAAAGCGCTCAGCTGATATTGCAAGACCCAACGGTAGAAGTCGCCGTGTTAGAAACAGCACGGGGAGGTATCCTACGTTCGGGATTAGCTTTTGAAGCATCTAATGTTGGTGTGGTGCTTAATGTTGCTGCCGACCATTTAGGATTAGGCGATATTGATACCATCGATCAGCTTTCGCATTTGAAGAGTGTGGTTGCTGAAGCAGTTTATCCCGATGGCTATACGGTATTAAACGCTGACGACGCAAGAGTTGCGGCAATGGCAGAAAGGACAAAAGCAAATATTGCTTATTTCACCATGAATCCCGACTCGGAATTAGTTAAAGGGCATATTCAAAAAGGTGGAGTAGCGGCAATTTACGAAAACGGCTTTTTGTCGATTTTGAAAGGAGATTGGACTCACCGTATAGAAAAAGTTGAAAATATTCCTTTGACAATGGGCGGGCGTGCGCCATTTATGATTGCTAATGCTTTAGCAGCATCATTGGCAGCTTTCGTACAAAACGTTTCCATAGAAGAAATTCGCGCCGGTTTAAATACCTTCCGAGCTTCGGTGAATCAAACACCAGGGCGGATGAACTTATTTAACTTGGGTAAACACCATGCTTTAGTCGATTACGCTCACAACCCAGCATCTTATGAAGCCCTGGGTGCATTCGTGCGTAACTGGACATCCGGACAGCGAATTGGTGTAGTTGGTGGCCCTGGCGATCGCCGCGACGAAGATTTTGTGATGTTGGGTAAACTAGCTTCCGAGATTTTCGACTGCATCATCATTAAAGAAGATGATGACAACAGAGGAAGAAAGCGTGGCTCTGCTGCCGAGTTAATTACTCAAGGTATTCAAGAAGTAAATCCAAATTGCCTGCATGAAACAGTTTTGGATGAAGCAGAAGCGATTAATAAAGCTTTAGATTTAGCGACCGATGACAGCTTAGTGGTAATTTTACCAGAAAGTGTCAGCCGTGCCATTAAGTTAATTAAAGCAAGGGGAGTAATTGAGGAAGAAGTGAACAAGTTTGATAGCGCAACTCCCAAAGATAAAGAAGTTGGAGTTCCGTCTTCAGTGTTAAATTCCTTATGAATGGATAATAAAGGGTAAGGGGTTATAGAATGCATTTACTTGCTGTATTTTATAACTTTTTACCCGTTATCTTTATTTACTTGTATTCTTGCTCGTTTCGATCTTCATTTTCATCATTTTTCAACTCTTCCTTAAAACCCCGCAGAGTTTTTCCCAAAGCGCTTCCTAACTCGGGAATTTTTTTTGGTCCAAAAATCAAAACCGCCACAACCACAATCACAGCCATTTCCGGAAAACCCAATCCAAACATAACGCCTCTTTTAAATAAGAACCTTTATATATAGTAGATTGCGTTGTAGATTTAAGGGAAAAGGGAGTAGGGAATAGGGAACGGGGAACAGGTTAAAAAGGCAATATAATCCTTGTATAGTAAATATTTATTTCGGTGCTTTTTACTGATATTTGAGCTAGTAGGGTGCGTTATTGCTTCAGCATAACGCACCTAAATTATTGTAGGA
>JBCCLY010000132.1:0-8400 GCA_039026655.1 Cyanobacteria bacterium P01_C01_bin.38
AGGAGTTAGGAGTTAGGAGTTAGGAGTTAGGAGTTAGGAGTTAGGAGTTAGGAGTTAGGAGTTAAGAGTTAACAATAATTTATTCTTCTCTCTATCCCGATCTTCCAATTCCCAATGCCCAATGCCCGATGCCCGATGCCCGATGCCCAATGCCCAATGCCCAATGCCCAATTCCCAATTACCAACTACCAATTTAAAAATTTCCCTTTGACAAAATAGAAAATGAATCTAAAGTAGGTTAAAGACAAATTGCTGTTGACTGAAATCAGGTAAAAAGCTTGCCAAATTGCGAACTTTTTGCTATAGCTTGCCCAAACCAATATAAAATGTTGAGAGTCTGGTTTCAAAATGGGTAACAGCAACAGTCCCAAAAGGCCCGATCACCTATGCTTAAAGTTATGCACTCTGCTGGCGATTCACCCACTATTAGTTCCCAGTGGGAGGATTTAACTAATATTGCCGCCCCAACATCCATTCAATGGGACGATATTAAGGCCCAAATTGACTTGGTGCTGTTGGCGCTAGAAGCTTTGACTGGCATCGGTTCCGAGGCAATGCTCTCGGCGGCAATTAATCTTAATTTAGAATCAAGGGTGCCAGACCGGGTGGCGCTGTGGCGACTGCGCCAATCTAACCCCATACGCAAAGGTCAGGGAGGCAGAAAGAAGTTAGATGTAGAAGAAGCTCGTTCGTTAGTTTTGATTACTTGCTATCTTGCCAAGCAGCACCAAGAGTTAATTCGTCGTGCTGTTGACTTGTTAGAACAGCAAGCTAATAATAACCGCGAACCTCACTACTCCGCTTTATTGGGAGACTACATCGATGCTTTCTGCAACACTTATCAAGAGCGGATGGAAGAGGATGAGAAAATATCAACGGATATACTCACCAATTTGGCACTCAAACTACTGATAGATTTAGTATTTTACAGTGGTCCCGGTGGACACCGCCGTCTCTGGCTAGCACTTATAGACCGTTCAACAAAATTTTGAAATGTCCAAGACGCATTTACTGCCATGCCTCTATCAAATCCAGTGATTCGCCGGTATACACCGCCTACCTGCACGTTAGAAGTTTTGGCGCAAAGCTCTCCTTTGTCGCGCTGGATGGGTAAATCCGTTCTCAAGCAGGTCAGATTTAATCTTCATTTTAACGACCCGCGACAACCACAAGAGAGGCAAATTGTAGTCCAAGGCGACCGGGACCAGTTGGAAGCTTTATCTATGGCAGTCTCTGGTTACGTACAGGAAATATTGCAACAATCACCAGAAAATTTCTGGGCTTCGAGAGTTGCAGCACCCAAAGCAAGTAAAACATCTAAGCCAGAATCATTGGAAGATTCTAACTTAGAGCCAGATATTTCTAATTCTAGAAACCAATTTGCGCCTCGGGGAAATATTTATTTACAGCCAAGCAGCAATTTGACTCATCAATTGTTTCTTGGTTCCCTAGCAAACCAATCTAGCGGTACTTCTATTCAATTGGGTTTGCTGCAATTATTTGATTTGGCAACGGCTTTAGATGACTATATGGCTGACGCTGTTGCTTTACCCACTGAACGATCGCAACCTGCTAGAAATAGTTTTGCAATACCTGCTTGGGCACCTGTAGCAGCTGTTTTGGTATTAGGTTTTGGTTTAATGCCATTCACCTATCAATATGCTAACCGTCTTCGACAGGAAAATAAGACGGGTGAAACCGTGGCAACGGCAAATAAAGAAATTGGAAATGATGCTGCTTCTACGCTATTAACTCCATTACCAACGCCACAGACTTCGCTTACACCTTTACCAAGTCTATCGCCATTACCAAAACCAAATTTAGGTACGGGTATAAATCTTCCTAGTGGCTCTTCTGTAACAGTACCAGGAGCATCTCCCCTACCAACATTGGCAGCGACTCAAAAGCCTGGTACAACTTTGCCTTCAACCTCTACTAATCCATCTGGTTTATCGAATATTCCCCTACCGCCATTGGGTAGCAATAGTTTTGGTAATAGCACAGCGACAAAACCGCAATCTGGAAAACAAACCTTTTCTACTTCTCCAAATTCTCTATCTACAAAACCATCACTAGGAGGGAATCTTTCTGCATCTACTCCTAAAAGTAAAACCAGTTTGCCATCTACAAGTTTGCCGTCACTGACGAATCCATCTACACCCAAAGCTCCACAAATTTCTTCCAAACCAGCGATTCCTACTCCGAGAAGTGGAAGCCTTCGAGAAGATTTGCTGACAAATCTGCCTAAATCTAATAATGATTTAGCAACACAATTGAGAAACAGAAACCCTGCTTCCTCAGTAGATAACGGCAATAAACTACCTACAACAACAGCCGCAGCTAATAGCCAAGCATCATTCGATCCTAATCAAGTAGCACAAATAAGAAAATATTTTAGTAACCGTTGGAAACCACCTAGAGGACTATCAGAGCCTTTAGAATACAGTCTAACAATAGGTGTAGATGGTGCCCTCGAACAAATTCTTCCTTTAGGAAAATCTGCAAGAGATAATGTTGACAATGCTGGGATTCCAAGAATTGGTAAACCTTTCGTTGGTTCTAGTCGTAACGGACAGAATGTAAGAGTTCGTGCAGTTTTTAATCCTAATGGTGAAGTACAGGTGTTTCCTGAAACTGATTAGGTGTTGCAGAATTTTATTTTTATATGCTCAAATGTTCCTCGTCTAACAAAAGACGAGGATTGTTGCTTTAGCTCAAACACTAATAAATGATTGAATTTTGAACGGCTTCCAATCAAACTTTTGTTTTGCTTGCGCGGGTGATACAAAGTAAGTTAAGTTTAAAATGCCAATGAAAGGAGCTACAAAATATTCCTATAGATACAGACGTACCAGTATGCGTTAATTTTATATCTTAAATAAAAGTCTATATTAATAAACCATTACTCCAGTAGCAAGAATAAACGACGGCAATCCTCAAAACTTTGGTTTTATTAGCCAGAGGTACTTTATTCTAAGAAAGCATCCAGTTTTTTCGAGGCAAATTCACATTTACCAATCTAACTGTTCGCTAAACATCGCAGTTTTAACGCTGCTTATACAAATTAATAAGTAGAAATACCATACCCTTTAAGGGTTGATTGAGTTCAAAATAATAGATTGTGGGCTATGAACCCTCGTAACGAGGCGGTAAACAGACTCTACAGCAAATTTTAGTAAATTATAATGTTATTTTGGCATCAACTGTCATGACCTCCAATGATTTTTATACATCAGAGCATCTCCAAGCGGACATCGTTGATTTAATAGAAAAATTACCGAAGTTAAAGAACCGGAAATACATCGAACAGGCTTTAAATACTGTCTTACGGCTTTCCCAAGAAGAAGAAATTGACCGGCTAGATTGGAAAATATTGTCTTCATCTCTGGCAGATATGGAACGCGGTTTCCAGTTGTTTCATAACTACCGTCACGTTCGCAAAGTTACCATATTTGGTTCGGCACGTTTATCGCCAGAAACACCAGACTATAAAATGGCAAGAGACTTTGGTCGTTGCGTGGCTGAACTGGGATTTATGGTAATTACTGGTGGTGGCGGTGGTATAATGCACGCCGGACATGAAGGTGCCGGAAGAGAAAATTCCTTTGGTTTAAACATCGAATTGCCGTTTGAGCAAGAGGCAAATCCAATTATTGAGGGCGATGATAAACTCATCCATTTTAAATATTTCTTTACTCGCAAGCTATTTTTGCTTAAAGAAAGCGATGCAGTAGCTTTATTTCCTGGTGGTTTTGGTACTCAGGATGAAGCATTCGAGTGCATGACTTTAAGTCAAACTGGTAAATTTGGCCCAGTGCCGTTGATTTTAATCGATCATCCCGGTGGTGACTACTGGAAGTCTTGGAGTGAATATATTGATAAGCAGTTAGTGGCAAAAGGTTTAGTAAGTCCTGAAGATCCTAGTCTATATACTGTCACAGACAACTTACAGGTTGCTTGTGATGCCATAACTCAATTTTTCAAAGTTTATCACTCCAGCCGCTACGTTAAAGACCGTTTAGTGATTCGCTTAAAGTCGGAATTATCTGATGCGGAAGTAGACAAGCTAAATACTGAATTCAGCAGCATTTTGGTTAAAGGAAAAATAGAGAAAAGTCAGGCTTTACCACAAGAAGGAACTGACGAAGCTGTTGGGCTTCCCCGCTTGCTGCTGCACTTCAATCAAAAGGATTTGGGACGTTTATATCAAATGATTGCAACGATTAACCAAATGGGACATCCTTCGGTTGAAGATACCAAACATCCGGAAAGGAAGTAGATTTGGGCATTGGGGATTGGGCATTGAGGGATAACTCTCAACCCGCCCTCAGACTAGAAGTCTGGACGGCAGTTGCTACAACGAGGGGAACCCCCGCAACGCACTGCCTCGGCTATACAAACAAAGCCCGTCTGCACGGGCTAATAAGTAATCTCCGGTGACTCGTTCCCAGCCTCCAGGCTGGGAATGCTGTTTTAGGAGGCTCTGCCTTCGGTACAATTGCGTTTTAATTATTTTGAACGGAATTTGAGCAAGAAATACCATAAAATATTTTTATAAAAGGGGGAATTCTTTAATATGCAATTAGAAGAAATTATATCCAAGTTAGAAAATAAGAATGGCGAATTACCCCGTGAAGCTTTAGAAAGAGCCATCGAAGAAAGGGAAGCCATTACTCCTTTATTGTTAGATATTTTATCGAATAGTAAAAATAACATTAAGGAGCTATCAAATAAACCAGACTATATTTTACATATTTGTGCGTTTTACTTACTGGCACAATTTAAAGAAGTTCAAGCTTATCCGCTTATTATTGATTTTTTCTCAATTCCGGGAGATATGCCAGTTAACACAACTGAAAATTTAGTAGGGGAAGGCTTAGGTAGAATACTTGCTTCTGTTTGTGATGGAAATATTGAACCTATCAAACAACTTATAGAAAACACAGAAATAGATCGTTCTGTAAGAGCCGCTGGAATTGAATCTTTAATGATTTTAGTTGTGCAAAAAATTATTCCTAGAGAGGAAATAATCCAGCATCATAAAGAGCTTTTTTTAAAAATTTATGCAGATAAGTCTTCTGTATTTAAAGATAAAAAAGAACAGAATTATATCTTGGGTAGTTTAATAATGAACAGTTCTATGCTTGCTCCTGTAGAACTTCAGCAGTATATTGAAAAAACTTTTGATGAGCATTTAATTAGACATATTGATTACGATCGGCAAGAGTTTGAGTATCTATTAGAAATAGGTCCCGAAGCGACTTTAAACGAAGTTCGTAATGATATGTATTATTGTTTGATTGAAGATGCTATATCTGATATAGAATCTACTTGCTTTGTGACGTTTCCATTTCTACAAGCTCAAGGTTTTTCAAACTCACCAAAGAAATCTAAACGTAAAGTAAAAAAGAATAAAAAAATGCAGCAAGAATCTCGTCGAAAAAATCGATCTAAGAAAAAGTGATTTTTATCGCACCCTCACATTTTACTATTAGATTAAACCGATGGTGGGCATTTGCCCACCTAAAAAACTAATTAAACTATTAGCTAAGAACCCAATTAACCAAAGTACGCACGCCGAAACCAGTTGCTCCGGAAGGATTATAACCGTTTTCTTTATCCGTCCACACAGGCCCTGCAACGTCTAAATGCGCCCATGCGGGGGTATCTTTAACAAACTGCTTCAAAAACAAAGATGCAGTAATCGAACCACCAGCACGGGGCCCGGTATTCTTCATATCGGCAATACCAGATTTTAAACCTTCAAAATATTTCTCTTCCATCGGCATCCGCCAGAATTTTTCTCCGGCACTTTCAGAAGCAATTTTCAATTCGGATGCTAAGTCATCGCTGGGAGTAAACATTCCAGCAATTTCCGAACCTAAAGCAACAATACAGGCTCCTGTCAAAGTTGCTAAATCCACGATGGCATCTAATCCTAACTTATCGGCAAACACTAACGCATCAGCCAAGGTTAAACGTCCTTCAGCGTCGGTGTTATTAACTTCGATAGTTTTGCCGTTAGAAGCTTTAAGGATATCGCCAGGATGCATAGCGTGTCCGCTGATCATGTTTTCCGCAACGGCAGAAATAAAGTGAACTTCGGCATCGGGTTTTAATTGAGCGATCGCCTTAGCAGCACCCAAGGTAGCCGCCGCACCACCCATATCCATTTTCATGGTTTCAATACCGCTACCGGCACCTTTAATATTCAATCCACCAGAATCGAAGGTAACGCCCTTGCCAATAATTGCTAACTTACGTTTTGGCGTACCTTGGGGTTTATAGGTAAGGTGAATAAACTTCGGAGGCAAATCGGAAGCTTTAGCTACTCCCAAAAAGGCACCCATGCCTAACTTTTCACAATCTTCTTTTTCCAGAATTTCTAATTCTAAATTGTGTTCGGAGGCAATTTTTTGAGCAACTTCTGCCATAGTTATGGGAGTTACTTCATTAGCTGGAGCTGCAACTAATTGTCTTGCCAGCATTACACCCGAAGCCACCTGATTTGCCTTGTTTACCGCTGCTTCTTGACCACCTAAACCTAGTAAATCTACGGTTTCGACCTGTGTTTCTTTTTCTTCTGGTTCGGATTTAAAGCGAGTATCTTGATAAAGCGCTAACTGTATTCCTTCGGCGATCGCCTGTGCTGTTTGAGCTGCATCATCATTCCAAACAGGTAAACTGATGCCTAAAGTCTTACATTTTTGCTTTTTAGCTAACTTTCCAGCAGAAGCTGCCGCACGTCGTAAACTTTCAGCA
This sequence comes from Cyanobacteria bacterium P01_C01_bin.38, assembly GCA_039026655.1. Lineage (GTDB taxonomy): Bacteria > Cyanobacteriota > Cyanobacteriia > Cyanobacteriales > Nostocaceae > Rivularia. Next base: position 6,763 of record JBCCLY010000132.1, read on the forward strand.
TTCAAAGCATCAGCTTTACCCAAGCCCACTAAAATAACTTTACGAATAGAATTACCGCTACTTAAGCGAGTAAAAGCAGTACTATTAAGCTTTCCTTTAAATTCTTCGTCCTCTATTAATTCTTTTAAAGCACCATTTAGCTTTTTATCAACAGCAGCTAAATCGCCAGTTAAATCCAACCCATCTTCAAATAATCCTATAGCTAAACCATCACCTGACCAATCTGAAAGCGGTGTATTACTCGCTCTAATTTCCATTTCGTATCCAACAATTGACATTACTTGTACCAGTATTGCTTAAAAATCGCGCTTTGTACTGAACAATTAGTTGTTAGTGGTTAGGCAACGGATGGTGTTTGGCAACGGATGGTGTTTGGCAACGGATGGAATTTGGCAACGGATGGAGTTTGGTAACGGATGGAGTTTGGTAACGGATGGAGTTTGGTAACGGATGGAATTTGGCAACGGATGGAGTTTGGCAACGGATGGAGTTTGGTAACGGATGTTTGGCTACGGATGGAGCTTGGAGTAATTAAGGTTAAATAAAATTCTTCTTTCTTCATTACCAATCACCAATTCCCAATTCCCATTCCCCATGCCCCATGCCCAATCCCCAATTCCCAATTCCCAATTAATTACTGATTTTCAACTACCGACTCAATAGAATTGGCATCAATATCAAATTTGCTGGTAATAGCGTTAATTATATTTTGCTCAACTGGGGTAGTTTCATGATTTAATTTGGCAATTCGATAGCATTGCGCTAATAAAGGTGCTGCAAAATCTCGATTTAATTGATTAAGTAAGGTATCCAAAGGCTGGGGAGATTTAATATTTTGCTCGATTGCTTCTAAGGATTTGGAACTAAGGTTTAATGCTTCCAACTGCGGCTGTATTTCCTCCCAAGTTTGTTCTGGATGACTTGCCAGAATCATATGTACTAAAATTTGATCCATTACTGCTTCTTGAGCAATGGCAGTTTGTAAATAATTTTCGCTTTGCTCTTGTAATTTTGCTATTGTTTCTTCGCTGGTTAAAGATTCCGAGCCGCTTAACTTGGTTTCATAAAAACGACAAGCAGCATATCCCAAAGAAAAAATCATTGTAGCGTTAGCACTTGCACCAATTACCGCACCGGCAAAAGGTATATTTCGCAGCAATCGCAATCCTGCTGTTTTTAAAAGACGACCACCACCTAATCCTAAGCCAAAAATCGCCAGTACTTCACCTTTGCGAGCGGCATCTTGTAAATTTAACCCATAGATAGATGCAATTTGATAAACCATTTCTGACTGCAATTCTGTGGTTGCTGCTAAGTCAACTGCTAATAAAGCCGCAGCCGCACCGGGTAAAATACTGGTGGTTAAACCAATTCCACCAGCTTTAACTGCTTTATCTACCATGATGCGATGAGCAAGTTGAGTAGGTGAATCATTCGGATACTTTTGTTTTAAATGTTTAATTGCGGCTTCTGCTTTTACCAAATCAACATTATCGCTAGCACCTACAAGCCAGTTTAAATTTACCACTCCGGCTAATCTGTGAATTAACCAGTTATCGCCAAGATGACTTACTACATGTCCTGCGGTTTCGGTTGCTTGTTCTATAATTTTGTGAGTTTGTTTTGCCGCTGCTTCTC
>JBCCLY010000133.1:0-8392 GCA_039026655.1 Cyanobacteria bacterium P01_C01_bin.38
CTCCCCCTGCTCCCCCTGCTTTCACTTACGGAGCCGCCCCACCGCCTCCACCAACAATCATTCCAGTTATGATATCCGCAGTGACGACAGCAACAACGATGATAAACGGTGTTCTAGCTAAGTTTTGCCAATCTTCTTCTTGACGAGCTGCCTGTACAACTTTAACAATAGAAATACCTAAGTAAAGTAGGAAGATGGCTCTGAGTACGTTAAAAAATAGTTCCACTACTGACTCATCAATGCCTTCAAAAGCCCCTCCCATCCATTCCTGGGCTGCTTGGAAGAATTGAGCTTTGGCTGGTGCTGCGGCTAAATCGATAATAAATACTACTGAAACAAAAGCATATAAAATAGCTAACAAGTTAACCTTATATTTCTTCTGCCATCTATCTAGTTTGCTTAATACTGTATTAGTCTCTTTAGGGAGCATAACTACAATACCGGCAGCTATGAATAAACCGCTAATTAGGATGCCGTGTAATGACATATCGACAATCATAAACAGAACTGCTGCACCAATTAGTCCGGCTCCGCCAATTATGCCATCTCTTCCACTATTGCGGCGTGCAGGATATCCGTACTGTTGTTCTTTTGATTTAACTTCATCACCATAGTAGCGGTGTTCGTGTCTATTATTTCTTCTGGTATCGTTATAAATTTGCATTGTTTTAGTAATGGTTCGTGGATTAGTATTAGCTCGTATGACAAATGGACTTGTAAAGGCAAGCTGAGGGGCTGAGGGGCTGAGGTGCTGAGGATCTGAGGAGATGGGGTGATGAAAGTAGAAAATCTACCCAGACAGCTTCTCTGCATCAAATATTCCGAAGAATGAAAACATTGACTTACTTTATAAATTGTAAGAAAGCTAATGTTGATAGCATTCTAAATTTATAACAATCTACTTTTCTCCCCTTCTCCTCGGCTCCTCGTCACCTCAGCACCTCAGCCCGATATCTCTTTTCGTTTCGATATACCCAATGATGCTCTGGTTCGAGGAAAATAGCATCATATTTTTATATTAATTTGCGCCTCGATTTTAATTCAATCCTATCTCTCACTTGAAAATTTAATCTAGCCGCTCTCCCTGCATTTAATTCGATTACGTGAGTAGCACTTGGGGCTTTGTATATAGGACAAATTTTGGAGCTAGTAGCATTACAAGGAGGACTATTTGCTGCGATATGAGTAATGACACCATTATCAAGGTAAATAATATCGAGAGGTATTTTTACCTGATGCATCCAAAAAGGAACATTTTCATGTCTTTTACCTAAATCAAATAGCATTCCTCTGTTTATTGGAAGCTCATTACGAAATTTCAAACCTCTTCTTAATTCTTCTGGAGTATCGGCAACCTCCAACTCTATAGAAGTACCGTTAATTGTAGCGGTGGCTTCGACTTCAAGGTGTTGGGGACGGGTTGATAAGTAAGGAATTATCACTGTCATTGCAAGAAATGCGATTGTAGCTGTTTGACCAACAATATCGAACGCTCTTATACAAAATTGTTGATTTACTCGCTTTTTACGTGTAATTTGAGTCATTTTTAGAAATAAAGAGGGGCTGAGGCGAGGATTGCTGAGGGGCTGAGGAGCCGAGGAGCCGAGGAGCCGAGGAGCCGAGGGGCTGAGGAGACGGGGTGATGAAAGCAGAGATCTACCCAAACAGCTTCTGTTTTCAAATATTCCGAAAAAATGAAAACATTGATTTTGCTGCTGTTTATTGTAAGAAAACTAATGTTGATAGCATTATAAATTCATAACAATCTATCTTCTCCCCTTCTCCCCTTCTCCTCGGCACCTCAGCCCCTCAGCCCCTTAGCACCCCAGCGGCGCTCTTAATAAATACTTACATTACCAAATGCAAATTCTGACTTATCTACAGGTGAAGATGGTTTTGCCTGTATAGCTGCTCTATTTCTCATTGCTTCTACCTTATCTGCTTCTCGAATAGCAAGCGGATTCATCATTTCTCTCGCTTTAAGAATTGCATCTATATTTATAGTTAGTAGAGGTAATTCATCATAATTATTCAAATTTTGGTCTGGATACATTTCACAGAAAGTATTGCGGGCTGCATCCTCCACAATTGATTGAATTTCAGCACCTACGCACCGATTAGTTGCTTTGACAATTCTGCGCCATTCTTCTTTACTATAAGGTGATTCGGTATTGTGAAATCTACTATCAAACCTTGCAAGGTGAATTTTGAATATGATGTGTCGTTCTCCATTATTTGGTAAATCACACTGAAAAATGTCATCGAATCGACCGCTACGGGTAAGTTCTGGTGGTAATGTTTCCATTCGGTTTACAGAAGCGAATACTAATACTTGAGAAGTTCGTTCTTGCATCCAGGTAAGTAACTTCCCTGCAAGCCTCATGGCTAGGTCATCACCCCCTGCGAACCCCTTATCAAAGTCATCAAAATAGAGTATAACTTTACTGATTCTATCCGCAAGTGCAAGTAATCTTTTTAACTGTTTCTCAGCCATATTACCGTAACTACGAAAGCTACCCCAATCTACAATAATTAACGGTACACCAAGGATTTGAGAACAAACTTTAGCTGAATGCGATTTACCAGTACCTGGAGGACCTACTAGTAATACACCTTTAGGTAATGATAACTTGTAAGCCTGTGCTAAAGGTGTAGCTATACGGCGGTATTTGCGAAAAGTTTCTTGCATTAATTCGTATCCACCTAAAGTCATTGAAGAGGGAGGTACAAATTCAATAGAATAAAGCCTTTGTAGCATTTCTACCTTTTGCTCAAACAAGTTTTTTTCTACAGCTTGGGGATTAGCTATATCTACTTCATTCTTAGTAACAGCAAGACATTGATTAATATCAGCGATATGTAACCCCATCACAGCAGACGCGATGCGGGAATAGTCGTTATCGCTTAATCCTGGGATTTCAAATTTAAGGCGAACGCCAATTTCGCTATGATTTGGTAGTTCCTGAATCACCACCGAAATCTCTGCTGCCATATAAGATGATAATTGTGCATTAGCACCGAGTAAAAGCATCGTTTTGCCAGTATGGAGGTTATCGAGGTTAATATTGATGAGTGCTGCTTTTATCCACTCCGATACCAAGAAAAATTCCGTCGAAGCGTGATTTGTGTCAGTAATCCAAGGGAATAATCCTTCTACTATGATAATCCCGGTATGACTACAATTTCTCCAGTATTTAAGGATATTGAAATAATTTTCTTTTTGTCTTTTATCTGTAATAGGAACGTAATCTTTTACTTCCTGTTTTAGTAAATTTTGATTGTTGTCAATATCTAATTCTATAAGAGCATCATCATCAAGACTCCATAGATAGCATTTTTGATTATTTTTTTTAGCTTCTGCAACAATATTGAGCAAAAATCGTCTACGTTCTTGGAGCGGAGATTCTACAGCAATCACTGGGCTGTTTTTAATCTTTATTAAATTAAAGATTTCATGAACTAATTCCATAACACACTGATATTTTTTATATTATTATAGTTAGGACAAATTTAAAGTGCATTAGATAAAAATACTATTATTATAGTGTATTTATTTTAGATGTTTTTTATACATAATTGCATATAAGATAGCAATATAAGGTATCTAATACAAAAAATGATTTCAGTTGTAAATAAAAGTGATTTGATACCATTTATGAGTGATTTTTTAGATATTGATGTTGAAGGTCATATATTAATTGAAATAGACTCAATGGTTTATGAATCACCATTAGAATTATCTGATAACGATTTTTTTTTAATAAAAAGGATTTTAGGTCTTCCTCCAGGTAATCATACTATGATTGAAGACTTAGACCAGATAAAAAAAATTTCGATAAAAGTCTTTAATATTCTTGTTTTAGGTATTGAAAATGGCATTGTTTGTAATGAGTTATATTCAATGCAGGAAGGTGACGATAAAGACAATAGAATTTCTTTAGACTCAAAAGAGAATTTATTAAGTTTTTCTTGGTCTAATTCTAGCGAAGAAGAGCAAAATAATTTTATTAAAAATTTCTTAGAAGAAGATTATCATTTTCAATCTATTAATCTAAGAAATGAAACTGATAAATATAATGGAGAAGTATTAATTTATGCGGCATGGTTTAATGAATACTTATATATTTTTGAAATAAGCAATTTACCAGGGCATATTAATTTAAAATTATATATAAAGTCGATAAATCAAGAATTAGCTCTTGCATTTATTAATAACAATCAAACACAATTCAATCATTATGAACATAGAGAGTTCACCATCGGAGTGGTTGCTTGGGCTATGTTAGCTCTAATAAATATTGCTAAAAAGCAATGCGAAATTTATAACTTCAGTGGAAATAAAGAGGGAATCTTAGAAATTGTAGAAGAAAAAAGAGGGCATCTATATACTTGTGCGATATTTGAAAGAGATGTTTTAGTTTCCTACTTAAATTCAGATGATTATGAAAATCTAAAAAGCTTAATATTTAACAATATATTGAAACAAGCAAATTTGTAGCGATGAGTAAACAATCACCTGTGTATCCGATATTGTTAATACCACAAAGTATAAAAGACAAGAATTTTTGTCCTCGTATTTTTACTTTCGATTCGGTTGATAATATCCCTATTGGAGCTTCTGAAACAGATTTCGGATTTTTGCTGCGTTATTATTTCGGAGCTTGTATTAAGGAACAACAACAACTGTTACCTTCTGAACATAACCGTCCTTTTAGCACCGATTTTCTTTTTATTGAGCCGTTAACTAGGCTGCATATTGATATCGAAGTTGACGAACCTTTTGCGTTTTCTACTGGAGAGCCGATTCATTGTATTGGGGAGGATGATTATCGGAATAAATGCTTTGTTGATGCTAACTTCGTTGTTATGCGCTTTGCAGAAGAACAAGTACGCAGTCAACCTCTTCGCTGTATGAGATTTCTGTCTAATGTAGTAAATCAACTTACTGGAAATGATAGCTGGAAGAAGCAATTTTCTGAAGTAGAGCGTATCACTACCGTTAAGCAGTGGACAAAATCAAGTGCATCTAAGTTGAAGAAACAAGATTATCGAAAGCAGTACTTAAAATAACCTTCACGACGAAATTCGTCAAATTCTTCATATGTTAAACAGTGGGGTTTGCAGAAAAACAAATACGAAGGCAACCTTTACGTTATTCCTAAAACTTTTAATATTTCTTTCACAGGCGCTTTCTGGGCTTCCAACTGCTGAACCTGGTACAGTAACCGTTTAGGAATATACTTTGACGACTTAATTAGGCGATCGCCATCTTGCCAAAACTCGTAGTGATAATAAGCCTGCGGGTAATCTTTTCCTCCCCTAGTAATAGTACGCCAGTGAATGCTACCGCTGCCGTCACCTTTGTGTCTTTTACTAGGGGATAACTCAGTTTTACTAGGGCTAGTATCTGAATTACTAGGGCTACCCTCAACACCTTGCAATATATTGGTTTCAGCGTTACTTGTCTGTTTATCCCCTAGTAATTTATCTGAATTATTCTTAATATCTGTACATAACTCATCATTACGTCGTGCTTTTTCTTCATCCCCTAGTAATTTACTAGGACTAGTCTCAACACCTAGTAATTTCAATATTTCTATAACGGGACGTTTGGCAGAGTCGGCTTCTTTAACACTATTGAGTAATTTTTTAGGAATGTACTTGCTTCGCTTCTTACTTCCTTCTTTCCAGTGGTAATAAGCCTGGGGATACTCCTTACCATTTTTGGTAATAGTACGCCAATAGATATAACCGTTACCTTTCCTCGATAAACGCTTTTTACTAGGGGATAAATTATTTTTACTAGGGCTACTTTTTTCTTTATCCCCTAGTAAATTACTAGGGCTGTTACTAGGGGATTCGATTTTACTAGAGCTACTATCTAAATTACTAGGGCTATTACTCTGTTTATCCCCTAGTAATTTACTCGGCACGGACACAAAACCATGCGCCTCAAACACCTCCTTAAACCGCTGCCAATTCTCTCCCCAGTAAACTAGTACGTGAGATTGACGAGATGCATTCTTGGGTTGATAATCTTCACCCAAAAACTTAATTCTTCCAGTCCAGAAACAAACAGATTGGGATTTAAGTACGGGAGATAGCCATTTAGTATCGGTGGCGGCTGGAACGAGAGCAATTGCTTCTGTAACCCTTCCCGATTTTATTTCAGCTTGCAGTTTCTTGATCCAAACACCAGGGTGACTGAACGGAGGGTTCATGTAAACTTGCCCTTCCCACTCCTGAATTAATCCATCATCAACAATGGTGTAATGTTTCCTTGCTTCTAGATGTTTACCATCATCCGCGCAGGGGTCGAGATAAACTGTTCCTAATACCTGGACTACTAATTCAAAGATTGATGGTGGCGTGTACCAGCAATCGGAGGATTTGGATTTACTCTTTAAAGGTGGTGGATTTGAGGAAGATTTTAAATATTGTTCGAGGCTGGTGGAAGTAACGTCAAAAAGTCCCTGCTTCCCCTTAACTGCAAACGGTTCTGTAATTGGTTGAATGTTTTCTAGCTTCCAGGCATAGCGCCCAACTTGCCAATCACCACACAATATTTCAGTTTGTGACTGCTGGGCGATAAATTCGGGGGTCATATCAATGCAATCAACCAAATCGCAGATAGCAAGGGCATACCCACGCGGGAAATTAGTTTCGTCCCAAGGTGGTAACTTAACCTTGCTACCAATTTTTAAGTATTGTTGGTATTGGTTCTTGGTAGATTTAGCAGCCGAGCAAATTAATAATTTACCCCGGTAGTTAGTCTTCCAGCTTCTAGTTTCGTAATGCTTAAAGCCCAGTTCTATTAAAGATGCCCACGGCTGCCATAGACTAATTGCTTTTAAATTGGGTGTAGCGGTGGAGTATTTACCACTTTGCTCACGAACCGAAGCAGACGGAGTTGAGGTAGAGTATTCCTCAAAGGGCGATCGCAACAATTCTGGAGTTGAGGATATTTTCCAAGGCTGCTCGTCGCGCTCCAGCAATTCCGCTGCCACTTGGCACTCCTGGGGATCGGTCTGAGTATAACCAAGTTTGTCCCAGGCAGGGTCATATTTAACACCATCCCAATCGCGCTTATAATTTTCTTTTTTGGGCTGGTGATATTGCTCAATATCAAAAAGCATCATGATGTTTTATTGCTAACTATTGACCGTATATCCAGTTTGGACAAGCTTCTTACTTCGCGTTTGGCTGTTTACTGCTTGCTGTTAACTACTCTCAAATCTGGTATACTGACTATCGAAAATAAACTTTATACTTACAGTTGCACCGTCTCTATGTTTGAAGACAATAGTTTCACCTATATCTCGGTCTAGTTAGTCCGGAATATGGTGAAACGGTTAAGATTTCTTTAATTCTTTTACCCCCTTAAACTTATAAAGTATATTTTAATCATTTAACCATATTTTAATTAAGTTAGTAGTAAAAAATGCAAAAATTTGTTAAACATAAGATTGAAACGCATCAACAGCTGTTCGATGAGATGATGAACTATTTCAATATTTCAGCTAAGGAACTAGCTGAAGCAGCAGGAATTTCTGAGGTCATGCTTTCTAAATTCCGGCGAGGTAAATCTGATTTAGGTATGTCTAAATTTCTTTCAGTGTTTGCAGTTATTCCCGATGAAGCTAAGGAATGGTACGTTTCTCGTTTACTAGGTATTAAGCCTAAAGCTAGCTTGCGATCGCAGATTATAGCTGCATCTCCTCAAGAAAAGGCAGAGGTTTTTAATGCGCTTGCGATCTGGGTAGTTGAGTCTAGTGAATGTAAAGATTCTAGTTGCTTACCGCAAACAGTGTAGAAGGAATGCTTTTATTATGTAGCAGTTGAGTAGAGTTTCCGCTATTCTGTTTAGAATTATTATCCCCACTATTATTGATCCAGAATTTATGTAATAAAAATTCGGATAACCTATATGATGATTAGATGCTCATAATGTAGTTTAGATTGCACCATCAGATTTCTGATAAGGAATTATGTAAAAATAAAACACAGCACGCACGGGCGCAAGCATAAGCTTGCGCTTTAAATAGTTGCACCGTAACTGCTAACCGCTATGGCATTAAAAAGCGCCACCTAATGAAGGTTGAAATAATGGTACTCAAACTCCATATATAAGCACGAACCTATATAGCTTTTTAAATACTAACAGGACTGTGTATAGCGATATTATTCAATCTTTTCTCGACCAAACATTCCGGAACTATTTCTTGCTCTTCTTCCGAATATCTTATAAGTACTAAATTTTGGGGTAATAAATAAACGTAGTCAAATATTTGACCTTTAGTGAAACTATGTTTTAGCTTATTAAGAGACTGTGGAAATACTTCCCTTACATTTTTTCTGCTTTTAGCATCCAGTTGTGAAAGAACAGATTCTA
>JBCCLY010000134.1:0-8366 GCA_039026655.1 Cyanobacteria bacterium P01_C01_bin.38
TCATCTTTATTTTTACTAGTTACTCGTACTGCATCTCCTTGAATAGATGCCTGAATTTTTTTGAATTCATCGCGAATCATTTTAGAAATCTTTTTAGCAATCTCTTGGCTGATGCCTTTTTTCAATTTGATTTCTTGATTAACTCTATTACCTCCACCAGATTCGGGTTCGCCAAATTCAAAGATTTTCTGAGACAGTTTACGTTTCGCTGCTTTTTCTCGCAATATTGTATTTATAGTGTCTAAAGTAAACTCGCTATCTGTGTTTACTTTAATATTATCTTCCCCTAATTCCACTGTAGTTTTAGTATCTTTCAAATCGTAGCGACCTTTAATTTCTCGCGTAACTTGGTCAACTGCGTTAACCAATTCTTGTCTATCAAAGTCGCTAACAACGTCAAAAGAATAAGTAGAAGCCATAAAAAATTATCGGTTTTCTTTATTAGTAATTTTACATTTTAATAGTTGTTAGTTGTGAGGCAGTGCGTTGCGGAGGTTCCCTCCGTTGTAGCAACTGCCGAACCCGAAGGGTTAGTTGTTAGTGGTTAGTTGTTAGTTGTTGTTTGTTAATTGTTAATTCTTCAACTATCTACCATCCACTAACCACTATCCACTATCTACTATCCACTATCCAATCTCAACTTACTTTAATTATACTCAGCACGAATAATGTACATGAACAAGCTAAACCAATAGCATACATAAGCGAACGTAAAATGGGTATATTCAAAATATAAAAAACTGAATATAGTAAACGAACTGTAATAAAAGTTAATGCGGCATATGCTCCTAAAGGAGAATTAACGCCAGTTGCATAAGCCATTAAAGCCGCAGCAGCAAAAATCATAAAGCCTTCAAAACAATTTTGATGCGCCCAAGTAGCACGTTGTCCGTAAGCAGGAAGTTTATCGAACATGGCTCTTGGTGCAACATAATCGTAACCAACACTCAAACGAGCATAAGCGACTACTAGAAATGGTAAGTAAATTTCTAGAAAAGCTACAGCAATACAGATTAAAAATAATACCGATATGGACAATTGCGAAGGCATTAACATAAACAAATAGATATTAGAGATAGATATGGTCAAAAATTCGTTTTCTATTAAAGAATATTATTATTGTTGAGGTAGCGAACCATTTTCCATATATTATTCTGACATTTTGTAACCCAATTTACCCGACAAGTGACCGATTTATTTACAAAATCAAGAAATCGACAATTCCTCTAAGCAATATATACCTACCATCGTAGCTTTATATCACTAGTCATTAGCCTAAGTGCTAATTACATCCATTCACCATTTTCTAAACGATTGAAGGATTGTATCCCGACAAAAGCCTAATGACTAATAAGAAAGCGACTCGAACTCAGAACCGATTAATCAAAGTAGAACAAAGTTACTACTTTTCGTTGTTCTTCTGCATCTTTGCACGTTTGTAGCAAAGTGCGACTATCGTGAAATGCGAAAGATACAAGTTGCTGGCAGCGAGAAATAATTTCCTTGTTACACAGGTAACTTGCTTCAGCAAGCGATAAATGGTCATTACTGGAATTTTCTACCAGATGCATCACTTGTTCTAGTTGCTGGCGCGATTCTAAAGGCTGACGATCTAAACTTTGGGGTAAAATTACTGTGAGAAAGTTAGGATCGGCTCGCATTGCGCCTTTAATAGCGGCTGAATTTGTACCTGTAGCACCAGATGTAATAACTCTATTCCCTGATAAAACCAAGGCATAAGTCATCATTTCAATTAGATTCTGGTGAGTAATAGGCACGTGACGAGAACCCAGCACGGCGATTCGCTTGGAACCCATTTGCTGGATAGTCGCTAATTCTTGCGCTAACGTATCAATGTTATTTACTACGTTCGTTGACTGACTCAAAGACGATTTTAACTGCTATTAAACGACCAAGATATTTTAGCAGGTGAAAGAGTTGTCGGGAACCTACTTATGGTTAGAGCGTACAATTTTTTAGTTTAATTTTTGTTTTACCTTTTGTTTAATAGCTCGATTGCTTCGTTGCACCACTCAACCCACTGTGTCTCATAACGAATGCCTTTGCGAAGAGTTAGATACTGGAATTTTCCTGGCTGTGAAAGTTGTTGGGGATTTTGAAAATATTTCTGTTCCAAATCTCTATATGTAGATAATTTCTCAATATGAGCTTGGCGATGATGTTCTAATTGTTGCAAAATTGTATGCTCTGATACGATATATCCGCTAAATATTTTAACTAACAAATCATCTTTAACTTGCGTTGGTTCGCAAGGCTGGGCAATCCATTCTTGCAGTTTCTGCTTACCTTCTTGCGTAACACTATAAACTTTTTTATCTGGTCGTCCTTCTTGAACAATTATCTCAGAAGTTATCCACCCAAGTTTATCTAATTTAGATAGTTCTCGGTAAATTTGCTGGTGAGAAGCTTGCCAGAAAAAACCTATCGAACCATCAAATTGCTTAGCTAGATCGTAACCGCTACAGGAATCGTTAATTAAAGATGCCAATATCGCGTGTGCTAACGACATAATTCTTAACCTTTTTTTATATGCAACTTTATGCATATTAGTTATTATGCAATTAGTTGCATAATAACTTGAAATCTTAAGGAGTATCCGAATTATGTCTAAAGTAATGTCGGGAAGATTTACAGCCGAAACAAATGAACCGTTTGTAGTATTTTTGATTGGGATGCGGATAAACAATTTTTTTGCCTTTAACAAATGGGTTCCAACTGCAATGGCGATGACACCTATGCTACGTACTTTGTACAAGCATCCCGATAAAGGTTTTTTAGGTGGAGAAAGTTTTCTTTATTCGCGAGGGGTTGGATTAATTCAGTATTGGCGTTCCTTTGAAGATTTAGAACGTTTTGCTCGAAGCCGGAATGAACCGCATTTAAAAGCTTGGCAGCGGTTTAATCGAGTTGTAGGTGCCGATGGTAGCGTTGGAATTTGGCATGAAACCTATTTAATTAATCCAGGAAATTACGAAGCAATTTATGGAAATATGCCGATTTTTGGATTAGCTGCTGCAACGAAACACGTGCCTATGATTCCCAGAAAAGAAACCGCACGTCAGCGTGTGGGGAATGGGCATGGGGCGTAGGGGATAGGGCATAGGAATAATAAGCCGCTAATCGTTCGCTGCTTACTGCTTTTTGCCAAATTTCAAGTCAGGATGAAGCTTGAATCCTCTAGAAATTAAAGCATAACTTTAGGAGATTTTAGGATGACTTATAGTTCAGAAGACGTACAAAGAATCCTTCAGTTAGCAATGAGACGCAAACAAGAGGAATCATTTACACAGAAACAGCTTTGCGAAATGGCAACAGAGTTAGGAATTTCTTCCGAATTGCTCAAGAGTGCCGAACAAGAATACTTAATTCAAACCAAAGCAAGCAAAGAAAAACAAGTTCGTCGTGAAACGATGCGTCGAGGATTTAAAGCACATTTAATTTCGTTTTTAGCGGTAAACGCATTTTTAGTAGTGCTGAATTTAACCACAACTCCCCGCGATTTTTGGGCGATTTATCCTATCTCTGGTTGGGGATTGGGGCTTTTTATGCATTATGTAGCGATCGATCGCGTAAAACAAAATTCTTCAAATGTACGATAATTTAAGAATCAATAAACCCGGTTTTTTGAAAAAACCGGGTTGATAATTTTTGGAATTAGCGTATAAATTACTTAAGATATCGTTGTTGCGCGACTCAAATCCATCAAAGATAGTAAACGATTGATGTCAAAATGTTCGGCCATTAAATGACCAATGCATTCGACTTTAATAGGTTCGTGTACGCCAACTTGACCGAAAGCACGTTCAATAATTTCTACAGTGCTAAGAGTATCTAAATCTACAGAAAGAATCGGAATTTCTAACTCTTCGGCACGACTAAGAATAAAAGATGGAGGCGGTAACTGTCCGGTGAGAATCAGACATTGAGTAGAAGTTTCCAAAGCTGCCTGCTGAATTTCTACTCTATCTCCACCCGTAACTACTGCCATATTTTGACGTTTGCGAAAATACTTCACCGCAGCATTCACATTCATCGCTCCAATTGCCAGACTTTCGACTAATAAATTCAGGCGATCGCCGCGACATAAAACTTCAGCATTGAGTTGATGAACTAATTCGCGCACGGTAATGCTGCGTAGTAAGTTGCTTTTGGGCAATATACCTAAGACGGGTATATCGTGCTGTTCTAAGAAGGGACGCATGGTATTATTAACAGCTTGCAAATGCTCTGCTGGTACATCATTGATGACAATTCCAATCAGGCGTTCCCCAACAAGTTGTTTAGCAGATAATAATGTTTCAATAGAAAGCAAAGATTTATAGCGAAATACTAGAATAACGCCAGCATCTAATGCATCAGCAACTTGCATTAATGACAAATCGAACAAATTACCTTCAGATAAATTACCTGGCCCTTCTAGCAAAACTAAATCGCCTAAATTGTCTTGTAAATATTCGCTTGTAAGGGACTGCTGATAATCGGTTGTGTCTTTGCCCGAAAGGCGTTGTTGTAGCGTCGTTTCGTTTAAAGCAAGTAATGTAGGTGCTACTTGGTTGGGTTGGAGATTAAGGCTAGTGGTAATAAACTCAACATCTTCCTCAATCAAACTTCCTTCAGATTCTCTCAAAGATTTACCAAGAGGTTTGCCATAAGCAATATCAAGTCCAGTTTGACGTAATTGATTAGATAAACCTAAAATAGTTGCTGATTTACCGCTGGAAGCCTCGGTTGACCCAATCAGTAAATACTTAGGGGATTTCGGCACGCACGCACTCCTTATTTCAACGGTATAAAACTTATAAAACTTTCAACGATTAGTGCCCAAGTTTTCTCAACCATTAGCCAATAAACTGGCTCTTGACACCATATTTGAACAATTGATTACTAGTAGCCTAAAAAACAGTTTGGGCGTTCTCTAATTTTAGGTCGAATATCGAGCTTCTTTATAATTTTTCTATAATTAGTTAACAGTTGAGCTATCTCTTATAGCAATACGCACGATGAGTCGTGAGAAAGCTAGGTGCCAGAAACCCGGTTTTTCCAAAAAACCGGGTTTCTAAAATCTCACAAATGATTTAGGAGTGCTATAGATAACAGCTTTCTATTTCTTCTGCTTTACTTCATAAAAATTAGAGGAAAAGGTTTGGAAGGTCCTTTTCCCCATAGCTGGTTATTTTTATACCGTGAACCACAGTAAGAATGTTTGAAAATAATTAATCTTCCAGACGCAGCAGCTTGCGATAAAAAGATTGAGAGAAATCAGTCATGCGCTGACGCTTATAATTTTCCAGTATTTCGATTAAAAAATTTATAAACTCGAAACTTGCCATCATGACTTCATAACTCAGTTCGGCATTACCATCAAACTGCATTCGACAACGAGTTAAGTCTGAAGGGAGAGTGGCAATATTCCAAGTCGCGATGAAAGGAATACTTTCGCTGCTTTCTATTTTACGATTTCCTTCTAAAACCCCTTTTCGATAAAGACCAATAGCATAAGGAAGGAAATTCCGCTTACCACTTTGAATGTAAGGCAAGTACACGCTCGCTTGTTGAGGAGTAGCAGGCTGAAGTTGCTCAAATGCTGACATACAATATATTCCTTGAGTTACTTGAGTATTTATAATCTTGGTAGATATACATAGTGTTCCCAAGTTTTTGATGAAAATTACACTCTGGTTTTTTGAGGGGAGAGGGGGTAGAGGGGGTAGAGGGGGTAGATGGGGTAGATGGGTAGATAGGGAAACAACTAGAGAGCTTTTCGGCTCCCACTACAAATATTTTTATAACTGGTAACTGTTAACTGTTAACTGTTCACTGATAACTGATGTGAAATTGTCAGTTACAATGGGGCTGCATCGATTTGTGTGAAGCTAGGGTAAAATGACTAACAACTTCCTTTAAGTAAGGTTTTGATTGTTATTATCCTCGAAAGCAAGCGATAACTACTGCAATCCAAAATTCCGCAGGACAATCAATTAGTCGGATTGCGATATTAGCCGACCGGACTGAGTTTTATTATAAGACGTTCTTCGGTGGAGAAATGCTACCAGTCTTAAAGTAAGCTTAATGAAAGCGAGAATATGGTTTTGCGTAGCGTTATCCAAAACTAGCATCAAGCGCATTTTTGTATAAAATTAATTGCATTCAAATTAAGTAAACTATGCCAGCGAATTCCTGGCCCGAAAAAGATTATAACGAACTTGATTCCCTGAACTCGATGTTTGCCGATATGTCGGCGAATCTAGAGTTAGAGGAACAAAAATCGCCAGAATTAACTGTTCCTTCCCGGTTTCAAGGTCGTAGGCGCAAAGCTGCTGTTGTTCTGACAATGGTTTGGAGCGGTACGATTGCTTTGCACCTAGTTTCTTGGGGGTCTTTATTTGTATTAGGGTTAGCTACCGTTGTTGGTCTTCATTCTCTGATAATTGTATTTACCAAGCCTCGTCATGTAGATGATCAAAAGATCGACGATTTACCTTTTGTGTCTTTATTAGTTGCGGCTAAAAATGAAGAATTAGTAATTAGCAATTTAGTAAATAATCTTTGCAACTTGGATTATCCTTCGTCTGGGTATGAAGTGTGGATAGTTGATGATAATAGCAGCGATAAAACACCGCAATTGCTATACGAACTAGCAGATAAATACGAAAATTTAAAAGTATTCCGGCGAAAACCTGGTGCTACAGGTGGTAAATCGGGAGCATTAAACCAAGTGCTACCGCTTACTAAGGGTGAAGTGGTTGCTGTGTTTGATGCTGACGCTCAAGTCTCGTCAGATGTTTTGCTGCGAACGATACCTTTATTTCAAAGAGAAACTGTTGGAGCGGTGCAGTTGCGAAAAGAAATTGCTAATGCTTCAACTAATTTTTTGACAAAAGGACAAATGGCTGAAATGGCAGTCGATACCTTTTTCCAACAAAAGCGAAGTTTGAAGAATGGTATTGGTGAATTACGCGGAAATGGTCAATTTGTTCGCCGTAAAGCTTTGTATAGTTGTGGCGGATGGAATGAAGAAACTATCACAGACGATTTAGATTTAACGCTCCGTCTGCATCTTGATAAATGGGATATTGAATGCGTATTTTTTCCGGTAGTTAAAGAAGAAGGCGTTACTAGTGCAGTGTCTCTTTGGCATCAACGCAATCGTTGGGCAGAAGGAGGATATCAGCGCTATCTGGATTATTGGGACTTAATTCTTCGTAACCGCATGGGTAAGTGGAAAACCTTTGAAGTATTAATCAATTTTGTCTTGATTCAGTACATCATTCCCACCGCAGCAATACCGGATTTATTAATGGCGATCGCTCGTCATCGGATGCCAATTTTAAGTCCATTAACCGGCATGACAGTAACAGTATCATGTTTAGGAATATTCGCTGGTCTGAAGCGGATACATAAAAATAAAAGCTTGAAAACCTATGCTTATTTAATGTTGTTGCTACAAAGTCTGCGGGGCGTTTTATTTATGTTCCATTGGATAGTAGTCATAAGCAGCACCACTGCTCGGATGTCGGTACTTCCCAAGCGTCTAAAGTGGGTGAAAACATTACGTCAAGGTGAGTAATGGGTAATGGGTAATGGGTAGTAGGTAATGGGTAATAGGGCATAGGGCATAGGGCATAGGGCATGGAGAGTAGGTATTAGGTAACGGGAAAAAATAAGTTAGGAGATAGGGAGTGAAAATCGAAAAGGCAACTAGTTATTTACAATCACCAACTACCCACTACCCACTACCAACTACCAACTCCTAACTCTTAACTCTTAACTCTTAACTCCTAACTCCTAACTTTTAAAACTCAACATCGTCTTCAATAACTTCTAATTCCGATGAATCTATTGGTTCGTCGGATGTTTCTGTATTTTCCTCGTTTAGTTTAATGATCTCTCCGTCTAATGCTTGTGCTAAACGCTTCGCTGCTTTCATTAGTTCGGAAGCTTCTGGATCTTCTGCTATTGGGGTTGGTTGAGCCTGTGTAGGAGTTGTTTGGGGAGGGGGAGCAGTATTACTTACTGCTGCTGGCTGAACTGCTGGGGTTGTTCGAGTTAGAGGTGGTTGTTCTGGAGTAGGAAGTGGTGCTGGTGCTGGTTGTGGCGCTGGTTGTGGCGCGGTTTGTGGTTTTACTGGTGTAGGTGTAACGTTCTGCTGCTGTACTGTTGGAGTTGCCGCAGAAGAATTAGAGTTAATAACAGAATTTGCGTTGGCTTCTTCTAAATTTACTTCGATTTCTTTTTTGAAAGTTACTTGAAATGCTGCTTTAATATTAGATTTTTGTTCTTTTACTTTGTCGAACCATTTTTCTTTGATGGCAACGCGAGCCATAGAACCGTTAAACTCGACGACA
>JBCCLY010000135.1:0-8366 GCA_039026655.1 Cyanobacteria bacterium P01_C01_bin.38
AGCAAGGGCTGAAACTACTTCTACAGAAGCATCTCAGGATAATTCTGTCGCTGATATGTCTTCAAATGTCGCCGAAGTGCCTTCTCCAGACACTGAAATGTCTCCGGATGTCGTCTTAAATGGCGCTGAAATCTTACCAACTTTAGAAAAAGTCGCGAGCCTAAAGAATGGTGACGAATTAGACTTAAAAATCAGTAGTAGAATGGCGCTACACTTAATCAATTTGACCGAAAAATCATTGCTCGCTTTGGACGATTGTTTGACTAGTCCAGATATTCGTACAGCTGACAAAATTAAAGCCGCTGAATTAGTTGGTCAGTGGGCAGGGCTAAAAGATGGAAAAGTTTTAAAGCAAGTGCTAAGTAAATTCGATTTAGTCTCGGAAGGCGTGAACACCCAGAAGGCAACTACAACTCTTGTTCCTCAAAGTTTGGCAGAAGCTAAAAAAGTAGAAGAAGAAATTACAAGAAGATACACCAACGAGATTTATGGTGAATTTGTGGAAAATGATTATTACTTCCCAGTAGCCTTTGAGGAAAAATATTTTGATATCGAATTGTTTCTAGAACTTTTAGAATATCAAGATATGCAAGATGATTCGCAGGGCTATAACTTTCGGGAAAAAGGAATAGCTGTTTTGCGCGATCGAGGAATGAGCGACGAATTACGAGAGCTTGGCTATGAGGTTTAAGGTCAGAAAACTAGTTTAGAAATTGGTATTTCAAATTCCCCTTTGTCGCCAAACAACCGCTTCACCCAAGCAATGCCATCATCTAAAATCTTGAGTATTTGATATGACCGGAAGTGACTACCAAAACCTACTTCCTTAACTTCAGTCTGAGAAGCAATTGCGTTTTCCAATTGGCTGTACTTTGATTCGTAATTCTCCTGCGGTTCACGCCGTTGCTCATATTCAGCGTGCAGGCTTCGTAGTCGCGCTTGTTCGGGTTCGCTCAACAGTTTCCACGCTTCATTTATTTGCTGTTGGCTTAAGGTAATCTCCCCCCAATCGCTAACCCCTCGAAGAAAATCAGCGGCATTTTTATCGCTAGAAACTACATCCTGTAATACTTCATTCTCTGGCTTAATTTGGGAGGCAGAAGTTTGATTATTATATAAAGAAATATCTAACTTGTGCCTCCCTTGTGGGGCTTGTTGTGACTGAGTTTGAGTGCAATTTGATGGTTCATTTTTGAATTTTTGATTTAGCGACTCAATTACAGCTAGACGATGTTTATCGTAAAGTTCTTCACTCTTTAGTTTGTAGTACCTTTCCTTGCTACCTTTCTTGACTTTTCTGCACATTCCCATCTTTAAGCCAATTCTCTCTAACAAGCGATTAAGTAATTTGATTGCGGGATAATTTTTGGTGAGGTGAATGCCAAAAGCCGATTTAAGTTTTTTGCGGTGACGGTGACAGTCTTTTATAAATTGCTGAATTTTTGGGGAGTCTTTCGTAAACTCCTCAAGCGGGTTGAGAAAATTTAGTAGCCCGGTTTTTTGAATAACTTCTACTTTGTGCGAGTCAGTTTTTACATCTGGGAGGTAGGCGACTCCGTTAGAAAACTGCTTTAATTTTTTTCGCCATTCCTGCGAGTCCAATTCTTTAGTAATATCTGGGTTAATCGCCATCCAAAAAAGTCTTATTTGATTTAGCCGTCGCCTATCGTCTTTGTATATGACTTTATAAATAAAATCAGGCGTTAACTCAACACCGGGTAATTCACGTTTAAGTAGTGCTTTAGTTGCTTTGTGGTTTTCTTCCTCCGTTCGTGCTGGCTTACTTTTAATTCTCACAGCCTCGTCAACTTCGATATCTTCGGCGTTCGCGGTCGCTTTAGATTTTTGACGTTTGATTTCATCTTTTTCGTATCGTACCGAATCGCCAGTTATGGTACCTTCATCAATTGCCACATCAGTTAAGTTGTGACCTTCATCAATTAGTTCTTGTCTTAGCTGTACTGCTAGCTGACTTAAACTGTAATTTCTTCTGGCTATTTGCTTGCAGTAGAGATCGACGTGTGTGTTATCCCA
Source organism: Cyanobacteria bacterium P01_C01_bin.38 (assembly GCA_039026655.1). Classification (GTDB taxonomy): domain Bacteria; phylum Cyanobacteriota; class Cyanobacteriia; order Cyanobacteriales; family Nostocaceae; genus Rivularia. Next base: position 2,035 of record JBCCLY010000135.1, read on the forward strand.
TCCCTCATCCCCCGTCATTGATTCCAGTTCTTCAATATATAAGCGAATAAACTCTTTATCTTCGCAATTATTCGGTGCTTTCTTTTTAGCTCTTTGCCAAGCTAATTCTGTTGCAATATTAGAATCTTTATTGCTGAATAAGCGCTTTTTGATTTCAGAAGGAATGTAAGAAGTAGGCGTATCTTGAGAACTATTAGCTCTGGCTTTACACCACACCGAGCGCGGTACAGATTCCCTTACTCGCGCTAACATTTGTCGCGCTTGGGATGGTTCTAAGTTGCCGTAGAATAACCCGAATACGTGTTTAAAGTATTTTATGTGGATATCGCAACCAACGCCTAACGATGGCGTGAAAAGTAAAATTTTTGGCTTATACTCCTCGATTTTTTTAACGGTATGTTTGACAAAATCTTTCCCAAAATCCGTTTGAGTGATTCTAGAATCAATTCGGATTAAACCACCAAAATGATTTTTAAGGTAGGGGAATTTTTTAATTAAATGATTCGCTAAAGCTTCGCATTCTTTTTGATTGTCCATTGCTATAGCAATTGGTTCGCAGTTTTCGTTACTTACCCATTCTTCTATTTGAGTAAGAAGCAAATCGCGCTTGCCAGTGTAAAAGTCAATCTCCCAGGGGTCGCCTTTAAAATCATGCTCCACGACGTAGGGAGTATGCCCGGTGATGGCTTTTAAATAGTCGTAAGAAACATCAGTTAAATCGGCATCGGCTGCAATAACTAAGCCTTTATTCTCCAAACATTCTTTTAGTTTTACTTCCAAAGTGTTGAGAATGAAAGAACGTCTATCCTTACAGGTGCTGCTAGTAGAAAGATGATTTAAACCCAGTTCAATTTCATCAATCACTACTAGCGTGTTGCTCCAATCGCGCTCAAAAAACTTACCTAAAGAATCCCAACAGCAACCAATTTCGCTGATATTTTCTATTACAGTAGCGGTACAAACTTTAGTACCAAATTCACCTTTACCGTCAATATCAGCATCTTCAATCCATGTAAATTCCCACTGCACGGCTTGTCCTCTACCAAGGGCAATGCGAGCATTGATAGAAATAAAATTCATCCCTAAACCCTTATGCCTTATCTCCTCAATCACTTGTTTGGGTAATTTTGATTTTTTATTTTTACCAAGAAGAGAAAGCTGTTCGGGTTCGGCTTTTGGTTGAATGATTATTTCTTCGGTGTAACCACAGCAATGCTGTTTGATTTTTTTTATCTGGGTTGATTTACCGCTACCTTTGGGTGACTTTAAAAGAACTATTCCAGATGTGGGAATTTTACCGACTAAATCGGGTAAATATTTTTGAGTAGAATCGCAAGTTAGATCCGCCGCCTTTGTTAGCGAGTGCAGTTTTTTTTGCTCAAAAGCAACACGAGCCTGATAATCGAGTTGTAAAACTTCTTCTACTGGATTATTTTTTATCCCTCCCCATTTGACACATAAAGCTTTAAATTTTTTGAGACTTAAGTAAGTGATGTTTGAATAATCGCACGGTTCTAACTCGTCAATATCCGAGAAAAATTTTGTAGATTGTCCCCACCAACCAACCGTACATTCGTAGCCATCACTAACGAGAGAATTAAGAATTTTGCGATAATTAGAGGTGATGTGGGGATTGCTAACCGCGCCCGCGTCTGGCTGTAACTTTATGTTTTTACAGTTGTTAGAAGAAGCAAGCGCGTCTTTAAGCGCGTTCTCAGAACCTTTCATATTACCCCCCGCAGCACCTATTACCATTACGTCAGTGCGATTATTTTTGAACCACAAATTGAGCGCGGTAATAAGCGATTTAAGCGCACCTTCTACTAACCAAACTTCATTTATCTTGTCGGCTTGCGGATGCTTCCAAACAAACAGCGGTAATTCACCGTTTTGTAAATTGGGAGAACTACCTCCGTGTTTGGCAGAAGATAACCAAAAATATTTAGCAAACTTTTCGCGGTCGTCACTGGCTATTTGGAACCCGGTAATTTGATTGCTCGCGTCTGTAGCTGCAATTGCAATTCCATGTCCCCCAACTAGTTTTTTATTTGATGGCGAGACACCTGCGACTAAGCCATCCACTTTTACTTTGATTCCCGGTTGCCAAGTCCGAATCCATCCCAACTGGTAAGCAAAATCAATTTCCGTTTCGGTTAACCCGCGCTGTTCTTTTAAATGATTTTTGTGTTTTAAGCTTAATTCCAGTTTGGCTGTAATTGTTCTGTACGCTGTATTCCTCTCGGAGATCGGGAGAAGTTTTTTAAAACCTAGCTGCCGTTGTTGGTGTCGTGATTTTTTCGCGCTATTGTAATTCTTTTTGGCTTCGGATGCTGAAATTTTAGTGTCGGGTTTAAAGCCAGCGGTGTGAGCTTTGGCAACTTCAATACACTTCCAACCGTTAATTACTTCAAACTTTTTCGCGTCCGCGTGAGTATGACAGTGAATGTAATTTTCGTCATTACTGTGCTGACGACAAGCGCCGCTTTCACTTCCACAAATTGGGCAAGGGTTGCCTTTACCAAGTCGCTTAAAACTCATGATGCCACCTCGCTTTCATTAGTGGAGGTCGGCAGGTAATTATTTAAAACTTCTACCGCGTGGGTTGGTTTGATTCTCGAATTATTCTGCTCGTTAAGCGAGTAAAGCGCCGCGTCACATCTTGCACATCTCACAAAGCCGGAATCGTCTTTAAAGCGAATGATTACAAGCCCGGTTTGATTGAAGCAATAGGGGCATGGGGGAGAAAGTTTAACTGTCCCGTTGCTGTGGGGATAGCGGATTGATTTTTTTTGATTTTTCTCTTTACAACATTTTTCTCTGCTTATCGAAATTTGTTGTAGACTAAAATCAGATTTCTTGAGTTGCGAGCTAGTAACAACGCTCGCAATATTCTTTTTTTTCACAAAGGTTTGTCCTTTACGCAGATTTTTTTGAGGTGTTCTGCTGTACTTGAGAAGGAGACTTTGTGAACTGACAAATCAAAAACTTAGAAAAATTTCAAAAAATTTTTAGAAGATTTTTAGCCTAGTTTTAGATGACCTTCACCACGTTGGTGATATATGGTGCGACCGCGCATTGTCTAGATTTGAAGTATTTTGACATCACTCTACATCTTTGTCGCGCCGCGACAAGCGAGCGGTAATCGAGCGGTAATCGAGCGGAATCGCTCCGACACGCTCCGACACAAAGCGACAAATCCCTGATATAAATTAATTAGCTTTTGTTTGTTGGGCTTGATTGTTTTTGGTTTGTCACAACCAAGCCAAAATTTGGGATTTGTCTTGTCTGTCTTCGTGTCGCTGTCGCATTTTGTCGCAGCATATCGATATCGGTCATTAGTCATTTTTTATGGCTATGGCGTTGTCAATTTCAAACAGTCTCCTTTCAAGAACAACTTTTTCTTATGGCAATAATCTAAAAAGCGTCAAGAGTATTTGGAACTAATCAGATATAGCCTGTTACTAGTAAAACTGGTAACAGGCACAATATTAATGTATTTAGGGCTTTTTCGGGAAGTCCGAACTATTGCATGAGTCATTAAATACGTGCTTGCAATAGATAATAGTGATTTTTAATACATTTACTCTGAATAAAGTATATGTATTCAAACAGATACGTAAAAAGTAAGCTAAAAATAAAGTTAGCTCCGAAGAAAAACCGACAGCAAGCTGTAGTCTGCTGTCGGTTTCGTTAGTTCTGGGAAAGTAAGAATTGAAAATTGGGGTTAAATCGCCAAAAAGCAGATGATGAAAGAGCTATAATTGGTGGAAAAAACCCAATAGACGTGCTTAGCATCGCGTACATATTTGACCTTCCGATCCGAAGGTTTGCTGTTAGTAGCCCAATTGCTTTGTGTATCTCAAAATGCAGCGGCATCAAATATCTCCTCCACAGTTAAATTTAGCTCAGGGAATGCTTTTGACTGGATTAAACCACTTTTCTGGGACTTTCTAACGTACTGACCGTTTACTAGTTCGCACATGGTAAAAGTTGGTTCTTTGGGGCTGCCAATAAATTCTTTACCACCAAGCCCTAAATAATCGACAATCCAGTATTCGGGTATGCCGATATCGCTGTATTCGTCGAATTTAAGCGCGTAATCGTCTTGCCAATTGGTGCTTACTACTTCTACCACCAATGGCACTGTAGCAGCGCTTGAAACGGTAGATTCTTTCCTGTATAGCGGTTCGTTAGCTAAATTACGCTTATCCAAAACTAAGACATCTGGGAAAAAGCCAGAATCTTTGAGTGCCGGTTTTACTAGTACTTTAGAACCTAAGAAATAAGGTAGTTTTAATCGGTCAAATTCTACAGTGATTTTTGTCGATAAAAAGCCCGTAACGCTCTCATGTTCTCCGATTGGTTGAGCCACTTCTACAAGTACCCCATCGTGTAGTTCATATATTTTGTCCCCCGTGTCTAATTGGGTGAATTCTTCAAACGTAATTAGCGTCTCAGTTAGTACTTTGGGTAGCGCTTGAGTCATGTCTTCTCCTTACTGGCTTTGCTTTTGTTTAGTCTCCTTCCTCAAATACAACCTCAAATAACTCATTAAGTCCTACTCGAAAGTGCTTGCATAAGGTGATAAGCGTAGTTTTATCAATTCTCTCGAATTGATTTCGGTAAAGTTTTCCTATTGTTGTGGGAGATAAGCCAGTAGCCTCAGCTACTTGAGCCTGCTTCAAACCTTTCGTCTCCATCAATTCTTTTAGCTTGCACTCCACTTTCATCTAGCCATAACTCGATAAATAAATATAACAGCTTGCTAGCTAGTTAACAAGTAGTTAAGCTAACTTTATATTTTACCGTATAAGCAATTACTAAAACTAATAGCTTGCTAGCTTGACAGCTAGTTAGTAAGCTAGTTAGCATATCTTCATTAAATTTGTAAGCTTTACCCCACGGGAACCCCTACCCCAATTCCCGGTGAAACTTTCTAATAACTTATGAACCAAAAAAGAATTGAACCAGATTTAGTACAAATGGCATCAACCATTGATGAAGTGGTAAGTGGCGTAAAACAGGATTCTATAGTGCCTGTCGTGGATATATTCATGGTTTGCTTAGAATCTCATGGCTATTCACAACCAGAAATACTAAACGGCATAGCCGAACATTTTTACCTTAAAGATTTTGACAAGTACAAATCATTGATTGCTCAACTAGAAAAAACTGTCGAAGAAGCGAGAAAAATTGATGGCTAACCGACTAAACCCAGGGCGAATAATTCGGAATTTGATAGGACGCTACCGCACTTGTAACGATGTATTCCTAACTGGCTCAAAATATTACTACCGATGCCACCGAAACGTAGGCTACGACCGGGCTTTTGAGTGCGGGCTGAATAATCCGAAGCGATGCCCTATGGACTCTATCCCGATGTAGGGAATTTTTGTAAATTTTTATGAAGGGAATAACCGAACATATTCCCCTCAAGAATGCGTTCACCGCCGCAAAACGATAAACAACACAAGGATTTTACCAAGATGCCCAGAAGAAAGGAACCTGGAAGCCTAACCGGCAGTAAGCGAGTCAAGCAAGAGAAAGCAGCTACCGCTGGTAGTCGAGCCAAAAAGATGGCAGAACAAGCGGGAACCGCATTAAAAGACGCGGCTAAATCAACAATTTCCAACGCGGGACAAACCGCAATCAATACCGCTGCTACTGCTGTCAGTTCCACCGCGAACGCTACCACCACAGCAGCATCAAAAGCCAAACAAGCCGTTACAGACGGTATTCAAGCCCGCAACGCCTTAGTAGGGGAAAAAGGCTATAGGGGTCAACTTTCCCAAACAACAACCAGCACAGATCCATATGGGGGCTTATCCCTCCCAGAATTGAATTTAAGCAGTCTTATCCCCACAGACCTACTTAACCCCTCTGGCTTACCAGAATGCAGTCACGAACAGCTAAATCAGGGCTTATCCCAGTACGCCAGTGCGAGCCGTGCTATGCAGCTTTACCAAGCTGGCTACAAGTACATTGCCGATGTGGGTAAAGTTAAGCAGTCATCCCATAAAGCCCAATCTTCAATCATTAAAGGCGTAACCGAGGAAGTTAAAGTACAGCAAAATATCGTTGATTTTGATGTCGCGAATATTGAATTAGAACAAAAATTAGAAAAGCGTAACCAAGCAGAAGAAACGTTAAAACAAGAGCAAATTAAAACTGTTGCTGCTATTAATGAAACTGAACAATTACGTCAGAAGTTAGAAGCGCAAGAGGATAAGAGAGAAGCAGAAATACAGCGAATAATTGCTCAAACTAATCAGATATCCCAGAAATATTTACAAGAATCTATTCAAGGGATAGCAGCATAAAAGTAAAAAGGG
>JBCCLY010000136.1:0-8342 GCA_039026655.1 Cyanobacteria bacterium P01_C01_bin.38
AAATGTGGCATTAAAACGGCAAAATAAAAGCTGATGGTTATTTATATTTTTTAACGTGAGTTCCGATTTAGAAATTGCTAAACAGCGCTACCGTAATGGTAAGGCTGCTTTTGAAAATGGTAAATATCGCCAAGCTGTGGAGGAGTTGATTAAGGCTTGTGCTTTATTAGAGCGTAATTCTCGTCTTGGTGGTGAAGTACAAATTTGGTTGGCAACGGCTTATGAAGCATCTGGACAAAATCAACAAGCTATAGAGCTTTGCGAGATGCTTAAGCGTCATCCTTATCCAGAGACTAGTAAAGAAGCCAAACGATTGCAGTATATTCTTAAAGCACCTAAATTAGAACGTCCCAAAGAGTGGATGACGGAAATACCCGATTTAGCAACAATATCCGATAAAAGTAAAATTCGTGTGGCTGCCTCTCCTAAAAAATCTAAAGCAGGATCGGAAGTTGAAGAAATGGAATTTATCGATTTGAGTCAGGTTAATACTCAAGATAATCGCTTTATCTGGCTGGCTTTGATTGTTATTGCTTTAACTGTTGGTAGTTTAGTTTGGTTAAGTTTCTAAACAATTATTTAGCATAGTGCTGCTAACAGTAACAAAATTAGGGGATGCAATAGCAATTTGAAATTCTTAACTTAACCATTATTTCTTCCAAAACCCCTTTAAGAATAGGGTTGTAAGCAAAGTAAAATCATCAAATTTGTAATTATGTCACGATTTCGCCATCGAAGAAATTCTTCCCGTATTACCACGCGATTGATTAAAAGCCTTTTGAAGCGAATACGCCTTGTATCTATTTTACTGTTAGCATCGCTGTTACTTTCTGGGTGTGTAGATTACGATTTAGGAGTAAATATCAACAATGCTAACTACGGCAAATTCGTACAGCATATAAAATTAGGAGAAAAGCTAACGAGTTTTAGCGGCGATGCCGTTTATGAATGGTTAGATAGCATTGAAAGACGCGCTCGCGAACTAGATGGAAAAGCAAAAAGAATTTCTCAAGAAGAAGTTTTTGTAACTATTCCTTTCAGCAATGGTAGGGAATTACAAAGAAAATACAATACATTTTTTAATTCCAGAAATGATTCTAAATCACGCTCTAAAAAAGCCAAATCGGAATCAGAACTACCAAAAATAGAATCAAACTTACTTTTAAAGCAGAGTAATTTTTTACTGTTAGTACGCAACCAGCTAATTTACGATTTAGATTTACGTTCTTTAGGGTTAATTTCCAGTAAAGGTAACGCTTTAACTAACACCGGCTCAATTATCGATTTAGAATTTAGCTTGAATACTCCCTGGGGTGCATCGAGCGTTGAAAAAACCGAAGATGCCATCAAACCCTTGAAAAATGATAAGCAGCTTTCATGGAAACTCAAATCCGGACAATTAAATCACGTTGAAGCAGTTTTCTGGCTTCCCAGCCCAATTGGAATTGGAACTTTGTTAATTGTTCTATTTGTAGGATTGGGATTATTCCTCAGATACAGCTTTATGCCAGATCCGAAAGTGCAGTTTTCAACAGTAAACAGTGAGCAGTGAGCAGTTAACTGTTAGGAATTGGGGATTGGGGATTGGGCATGGGGCATAGGGCATAGGGCATTGATGATCCACACCCTCCGGGTGAAAATTGGTAATTGGTAATTGATAACTGTTTACTGTTCACTGTTTAGTGAAAATTGTTGCCAATTTCAAAAATTCGTGTTAAAAATACGTAATTTATGATACGCCGAGAATATTTGTTGTCACAAAAACTATTCAATTGCAGCGGTTGTGAAAAAAAGGCTTGTATTAGTATTTACCTTTGTAGCGATTAACTTTGGTTCGGGATGTCAAGCTCCGATATCTAGTTCTACGCAAACTGAGACACCGATTGTTGTTGCATCGGAGTTGGAAGAAAGAGAAACACCACAAAGTTCTATAGAGCAAGTTCTGGAGAACTTCGATCAAGTAGATAAAAGCTTTAATAGAACGGTTTTCTTTTTGGCAAAAGTACTCATAATTTTACTGAGTATTGCTGTTATCTACCGAGTCATAATATTAGTTGCTTCCCGTTCATCTCAATTAATTGTAGATAATTTTACGAATGCTTCTGGTGCGGAAGGAGTAGAGTTTGTTTTACCAGGTTTGAGTCAGTTGGGAAGGGAAAGATTGGTGCGGGAAATGAAGGGAGTTCACCAACGTCTCAAACAACATATTAATACTAGTGGGCTGCGAACTTATCGTCTTCCAGATAAATTACCTCTACCTCAAACAACTCCGGATGAAAGACTTTCTAATTTAGTAGCTTCGCTAAACGAGTTTACACCGGAGCAAATCGATCCTCTAGTAAGTTTGCTCAAAATTATATTTCCATCTTATGGAACTAAAGTAATTAGTATTTTGCAAAGCCAAGGTGCGGATTTTAATAGATTGGGAATTACTTTTGAGGTTACGGATATTCAAGGTCATGGTGCTTCTAAACTTTATACTATTTGGGAAGAAAAGCAAACAGAAAGTTTAACTGATACGGTAATTAAAACAGTAGGGCAAACGGCATATAAAACGTTATCTCAAACGGAAAATGAAGTAGATGAAGAAGAATTAGAGTTACCAATTATCGAAACATATCCCGAATTAAAAGATCGTTTTAGGCTGTTATTAAAACCTGCTACTCGCTGGTTGGCGGTGGAACTTTCAAAACGGGAAATGCTAGCTAATGTGCCTTGGTATTATTTAGGAAATTGGTGTAAGAGATATCAATCGCAAATACATAATTTTTTCGGTGTACTTAATTATGCCAGCGCTCCAACTCATGGCAACTTTTTTTACCGATTAGCGATTGAAGATTTGCAAGCGGCTATAGAATTCGATCCCAACTGGTATCAACCTTACGAAAATTTAGGCGATACTTACAGCACTCAAGGAAGAGAATTTCAAGAAAATAAAAGAATAAATCTTCAGCGACAATCGATTTTGCAATACGAAAAAGCACTCGCCAGATGTGAAGAGAAAACTGTAAGACGAAGAATTAAAGTTGGTAAAGCTATGGCGCAATTACTGACAAAAGATCGAACTCTTGTTGATGAAGCTCAAAAAGAAATAAAGCTATTAGAGAAACAGTGGAATGCAGAATCCGAATTAAGTTCCCGATTTTTGTACAACTTAGCTTCGTGGTATGCAATTTTTACCGCCCAAAATAACGGTGATAAACAAACAAAGCAAAAAGCCCGTCGGTACTTAGTTTACGCCTTACTCAGAGATGGCGATCGCTCTCTTTGGGATTGGGCAAGTAGAGATCCAGATTTCCAAGGAGTGCGTGAAAGATTTGCGGATTTGCAATATGTACTAATGAAGAAATTAGATAAAGTTCGAGAATTACCTGAAATGACGGGGGAAAGATTTGTTAAACAGGTTGGGGAAATTCTCAAAGAAATGAAATGGACTTAATTGCGAATTTAATCAAATATAGGAACGAATCCTGATGTCTGAGAAAAAAGACAATAAATTACCAATCAAAATTAAAAGATTGAGTAAGACTCAAGAAGAAAAAATTAAAGCAAGCATTCCTGATACTTCAGAAAACAGTAACGTAGAAGATTTAAGTCAAAGCTGCGAATCTGAAACTACGGAAAAAACCGACAAAGTTCGTAAAACTGTAATTACCGCCGAAATTCCTGCAACTTCTCCGAGAATTGTTGGACAAATACCACCTTGGGATGATGACGAGGAATCCCAACAGGATGACAGATCGAAGCCTCCAACAATTACAGCAGAAATACCATCTGAATCAGAAAAATTTGATATGACACCAAGGATAACAGGAGAAATTCCTCCTTGGGATGATGAGGAAGAAAGTAATTAATATGATGTCGGGTTAAATACTTATCATATTTATGAAGGGTGGTAATTGGTAATTGGTAATTGGTAATAGGTAAAAACAATTATTTTGTTAATCGCTATATAGTAAGTAATTAACTAGACTTCATATTATAATTATTGATTTCTTGGAGATGTAAAGGCACGGCGAATGTTGTGTCTTTTGTTTTGGGGGTTGATAAACAAATATCCGGCGGTTGAAACCGCTTCTACACAAGCAAAGTCCACCTCCGTGGACTTAATAATTATCACATTTTTTTCCATCGTCCTAAAAATTTTTTAATAATCATCACAACATAATCACCATCTATATATTTAGAAATCATTCCAATAGGATTTAATTTGATTTCATCGTCTGGTACGACTAAAAACACTTGACTACCATATCCAGAATCGCCTAAATCTATACGGTTATATTTGATATCTATAATTTCGTCGAAAGAATATTCAGACACTTTTTTTCCGAAGATTCCAAAGCATCTATAGCTACTTACAGTTACAAGATTTGTTTCTTTATCAAAGGTAAAGTTAATAAATAAACCTGTTAGTGTAAGTAGTAAAATTATGATTAGCAAAAAGAGAATACCTGCGAAGCCAGTATAAGCAGTATTTCTATCGTCTATAATTCCCAAGAATCTTTTTTCTTCACTATTGCTAAAAAAATCATTAATTGATGATGTTACTAATTGAAGCTTTTCTCCTCTATATTTAACAAATGTATAATCTGTAATAGGAATATCTTCGGTCTGAGTTATAAACAAGATTCTATATTTGTATTCTGAATAATCCTCGTCTTTAATTATAATTTTTTCTGTTAATATTTTTTCTAACTTTGCTTCAAGGATATTTGAAATTAATTTTGATTTCCGTTCCGAATTAAACCAATAAAACTCTGTAAATTTGCAGTCTATGGGTGTAGATTTGTTTTGATTATCAATATCGGTGCTTACAAAAGAAACATTTTGTGACGAGTGTTCGCAAACAACTTTTTTGATCGGATTGAACGTAAAAGTGCCGTATACAAGTCCAAAAAAAAATGCACTTACTAATATTGCTAGAAAAAAGCTAAATTTTGGTCGAAAGGTTACGCTAAGTTTAGTTGATTCTTGACCAGATATTTTAATGAAATTACCTATACCGAAATAGGCAAAGCCTATTAAAAGAATTGCTAATAATATTGTGGGTCCTGTATCTTCACTCATAAATTTAATTTTATAAAAGAAAAATCATCCTAATAAATGAGTATAGCAATCGTCTCAGAGGATAAAAACATCTTAAATTTAAAGCTTCGATATTTATTATTGGCTGTATAAAAAAAGACGGGCAGGGATGCCCATCCCACAAGAATATATTGAAATAATTTAACCCACGGAGGTGGGTTTTGCTTGTGTAGTAGCGGTTTCAACCGCCGGATTTATCAAACAACCTAATCTTTAAGGCGACAACCGCTCAATCTTCCAACTATTATCTTCCATTCTTGTATAAACCAATCGGTCGTGAAGACGGCTCGAACGCCCTTGCCAAAACTCAATTTCTGCTGGTATAACTCGAATTCCTCCCCAATGCGGCGGACGGGGTATTTCTCGATCTTGATATTTTTGCTTTAATTCTTCTAACTGTTGCTCTAAAACTTCTCGACTTTCGATAACTTCACTTTGATTTGATGCCCAAGCACCCAAACGACTGCTAAAAGGACGACTGTAAAAATATTTATCTGACTCGCTATCTGAAATTTTTTCTACTCGTCCATAAATCCTGATTTGACGCTGCAATTCTGCCCACCAAAACACCAAGGCAGCTTGAGGATTTTCTGCTAATTCTTGTGCTTTATGACTATTGTAGTTGGTATAAAATACAAAACCGCGTGCGTCAAAATCTTTTAACAATACCATTCTCGCTGACGGTTTACCTTCTGGTGTTGTAGTCGCCACCGTCATGGCGTTTGGTTCTAAAATATCGGCATTCAGTGCTTGTGAAAACCATTCCTCAAATTGTGCAAAAGGATTAGAATCAATCTCGGTTTCGCTTAAGCCCTGCAAGGTGTAATCTTGACGAAGGTCAGCTATATTTTTATCCATTACTAAGTAGGTTGGCGTTGAAAATTGTAACTATGATAAGGGAGTAGGGAGTAGGAAGTAGGAAGTAGGGGTAAGGGTTTGAAGTTGATTTACATTTTGTTACATGGTTCGTTTTATTTGTGCCGACTTACTTACTGTTTAATTGCAAAATATAGAAATACTACAAAATTAAAAAATATATGCGGATGCGCCGTTGGGCTTCCCTAAAAAACTTATTGGTATATGGTTTAAGCGCTCCAATAATAGCTCTTAACGTTTGGCTGCTCTCTGTAATTTTTGATTACTTTCGGCGGCCGCTTACTATTTTAAGTATTGCAGCAATCCTAGCTTTTTTGCTCAATTATCTAGTTCGATTTTTAGAACGCGGTCGTATTTCGCGTCAATGGGCGGTAACTATAGTTTTATTGCTGACTCTATTGCTGCTAATTCTGATCGGTATTACTCTCGTACCCCTTGTAATTAATCAAACTATCCAACTCACCGATAGAATTCCCGATTGGTTAAACAGCTTTCAAGAACAACTTGAACAACTACAAACAATAGCAAGAAGACAACGCTTACCATTAATAAACTTTAGAATATTAGCCAATCAAACTAACGCCAGCATCGAAAACTTAATCAAGCTATTACCTTTAGGTGCTGTGGGATTTGCAGGAACCTTGGTATCAACTTTAGTCAATACCATCTTAGTTATAGTACTGGCTTTTTATATGCTTTTATATGGCGATCGCCTTTGGTATGGCTTGGTAAATCTCTTACCCAAAAAAATCCGACTTCCTCTAAGTAAATCCTTACGGCTAAACTTTCACTACTTTTTTCTCAGCCAATTTTTACTCGCACTGTTCATGGTGGCAAGTCTAACGCCAATTTTTTTAGTGATTAGAATTCCATTTGCTTTTTTATTCGCTGTAGTAATCGGCATATCTCAACTTATCCCCTTTATCGGAGCAACTTTAGGCATTGGCTTTGTTACTATACTGCTACTATTACAAAATTGGTGGCTAGCAGTTCAATTAGCATTCTTTTCAATATTGATGCAGCAAATTAAAGATAATTTGATAGCCCCAAAACTGCTAGGAAACTTTACCGGGCTTAATCCTATCTGGATTTTTGTAGTGATTCTAGTCGGCTTCGAGATTGCAGGATTATTAGGAACTTTAGTTGCCATTCCCATCGCCGGAACTATTAAAAGCACCTTTGACGCAATACAAAAACAGGGAACAGGGAACAGTGAGCAGTGAACAGTGAACAGTGAGCAGTGAACAGTGAACAGTGAACAGTGAACAGTGAACAGTTATCACTCCTAACTCCTAACTCCTAACTCCTAACTCTTAACTTATTGCCGATTAGTAGCCTTTAATACTGGTTATAGAAAACAATTGTAAGTAGTCTATAGGAGGATAGATAAATGCCAATGAAATATATGTCGCGAACGCAGATTGCTAGTGCAGAAAAGTTAGGGAAAAGTTAATTAACAATTATGTCTTTAGCTTTTGTGTAGCTATTTTTCTCCTTGATTCAGTATAAAGACAAAATTAAAATGTTACTTTTTTCTGAGTAAAGGTATAAAAATATCGTGATATACTTTCGAGGTGAATTTTATTCTTATACTTTATTGGTCTTATGTATGTGACTACTGCATTGATACCAATGCAATATATCAGGCGTTGCATAACTAATATTTACCTTTTATGGCGGATATTAATTGGAAAGACCAGAAAAATAGCAACAATTACTTAACCCGATAGTTTCCAATGAGACAAGTAAATTTTGCGATAATTTTTATTTTTTGTATAGCTTTCGCTTTATTCAGCATAGAAAATACAGAATTAGGAACTATTCATCTAATTCCAGGTAAGGAAGTTCAAGCACCAATGTCGGTTGAGCTGCTTATAGCGTTAGGCTTAGGTGGAGTTTTAGCTTGGTTGTTTAGTGTCTTGAGTCATTTAGAAAGACTGTTATGGTCTGGTCAAAAAGTTCGTCAAAAGGATGCTCAAATCCAAGAATTAGAATCCAAAATTGAACAATACCAAGCCCAAGTAGAATCTTTACAACCTTCTTTACCAGCAGCTAGCGATTCAACTAACGCTTGATGAGAAAATGAGAGGACAAGAAGAGAGGGGGTAGAAGGGGTAGAGGGGGTAGAGGGGGTAGAAATAAAACTCTAACTCCTAACTCCTAACTCCTAACTCCTAACTCCTAACTCCTAACCTTTAACCTTTAACCTTTGACCTTTAACCTAAATCTAGTATTTATCGATGGATGCTTCTGAGCTTTTAGAAACAATCACCCAACTTATTCATCAAGCCGAACAAGGAGAAATCGATCCTTGGGATGTGCAGGTGGTTGAGGTGATAGATCGTTATATAGAACTCATGGCACCTGAGAAAAGGAGA
>JBCCLY010000137.1:0-8340 GCA_039026655.1 Cyanobacteria bacterium P01_C01_bin.38
ATCGCTACCTGCTTTGCACGGTATTTTCTCTACTGGAAATGATTTCATCTAGAGGTGCTTACAATGTTTTGGGTAATTCCTATACACTCAAAACATCGCGTAGTTTTTTGTATTACAGCTTTAACTTACTTTTGACTTACTTTCCCTTTTTTCTGATTACTCACTGTTCACTGCTCACTGCTCACTGTTGACTGATTCACCATCATCCGATGCAAAACCAACATCACCCCAGCCAAAGGAATCATCAAAACCGGAATTACCTCCAACCCAAACCGAGAAGCAAAATATCCCGCTAAAGAAGGAATAGCAGCAGCGCCCAAACTCGCCACGCTAGTAATAAAACCAATCGCTGCCGGTACAATTCCGCTTGGTATTCTTTGCGGTGTCAACCAAATTGTCAGCGGAAATATCGGAGCTAGGGCAATACCAATTAAAGGCAAACTAAATAATTGATTTGGCAATAACGACCAAGCTATTAAACTAAAACTTAATAGTATCAAACTGTAATTTAAAGTGCGATTTGCACCCCACAATTTTACAAATCTTCCGCTGATAAAACGTCCTAATGTTAATCCCAACCAGTAAGCACTAACGCTATAACCTGCGATTAATGTTGGTGTATTTCTACTAATATGCTGTACGCTATAAGCCCAATTTCCTACCGATGCTTCTGTTCCCACATAAATTGATAACAATAAACCAGCTAACAAAACACTAGGAGTTTTTAAAGCTGTACCTAAATTCGCTGATGCACTTGTATCCGATTTTTTAATTCTCTTTGTTAAAGGTTTGTAGTCAGATATCACAGCCCATAACATCCCAACTATCATCAATCCCACAACCGCAGCAAAAACCAGATAGACACCGCGCCAAGGTAAGTTTACCGCTAATAACGTAGTGGCGATCGCCGGTCCTAAAAGTGCCCCAATTCCATAAAATCCATGCAGCCATCCCATTAAATCTGCTCGATCGCGATTGGCGATATAGCTATTAATCCCCGCATCAATCAAACCAATTCCCAAACCCAGCAAGCTACCAGCAGCAACCATCAGCCACCAAAAAGGGCTAAAGGCATAGATTATTAAAGCAAAAGTCAAACTTGTGGATGCTAACAGTAACATCCTTGCCAAACCGATACGACTACTCAAAATACTGCTAGCCAAAGCCGCAAAAATATAACCCGTAACTTGACTGAGAAAAAGTAGGGTAATGTTTGCCGAAGTTAAATTGTAAGTTTCGCCGATGGAAGGAATTAGTATACCTAAACCACCTTCGGCGATACCGATAGCTATGAAAGCGTAGAAAGAAAGTGCGATTGCCATAGCATAGAGTAGCGAGTAAAAAAATCTGTTGTCACAAAGAAAGAAATAACTCCCGTCTTGTGTAATCATCTCATTCTCTACACTACTTTTGATTTTTTAGGGTTTAGGAATTCAATCAACGTCTTTTGTATTTACATTTACTTAACTAAAAAGTCACACAAATTAAGTAAGTAATTAAGCAAAATTATGATAAATATATTTTGGAACTTGCATCATATCTAGGACTTACGCAACTTGACATTTTTTTTGTAGGGTGCTGTGACACTTTGACTAATGTTGAACGTAGTAATAATGTTTTCAGTGTCACGCACCAGCCGAGTGTTATGACAATTGCGTAAATCCTGATATCCTTAAAACTCGATTAAAAGTTACTAATACAATCTCAAGTATTTATTAAAAATATTCATAAAAAATGAAATATCATCACCTACTTTCATCAGCACTAATTGGAGCATCAATTGTAATCGTACAGCCACAAGCTACCAATGCTTTATCTACCCAACAAGTAGGGGAAATAGCTCAAGGAATCACTGTATTAATTGAACCAACAGATAAAAGCGATAATGGCTCTGGAGTAATTATTCAAAAACAAGGTAATACTTATACTGTCTTAACTGCTGCTCATGTAGTTGCACAACAAAAGAAATATGAAATAAGTACTGCTGATAATCAACGCTATCAAATTGATTACAGTAGCGTTGAGAAATTACCGCTACAAATAGACTTAGCTGTAGTCAAATTTACGAGTAATAAAAATTATCAAGTTGCTAAAGTAGGAAACCCCGATAAAGCAAAGTTAGGTGCTACAGTCTACGTTGCAGGATTTCCCAAGCAAACAGCATCAAGAAAATTTTCTAGTATACACTTTCCACCACCAGGGCAGATTACAGCAAACGCTACCCAAGCAGTAGATGGTGGATACACTATGGTTTACAGTATGTCAACTTTACCAGGAATGAGTGGAGGACCATTACTCAATCAGCAAGGAGAATTAATTGGAATTCATGGTAGAGGTGAAGCAGCAAACGTTGATGATATCACTTATGACGAACTAAATCCTCAAATAGCTGTTGTTAAAAGTAACAATAATCTGGCTATTTCTATATATACTTTTTTACGACAGGCTCAAACAGTTAATGTGGATTTGGGGATTTCTGCACCACCGCTACAAGTTGCCCAAGCATTAACGGCTGAAGATTTATTTTTGAAAGGTGTTGATAAGGGAAACAAAGGAGATTACCAAGGGGCGATACAGGATTTTACTCAAGCCATCAAACTTAATCCTAAATATGCTAATCTCTACTACAATCGGGGTATTGCTCGCAGTAAGTTAAAAGATTATCAAGGGGCGATACAGGATTATACTCAAGCCATCAAAATTAATCCTAAAGAAGTCAATGCCTACAACAACCGGGGTGTTAATCGCGGTTATTTAAAAGATTATCAAGGGGCAATAGAGGATTATACTCAAGCCATCAAAATTAATCCTAAATATGCCTTTGCCTACTACAACCGGGGTATTGCTCGCGGTAATTTAAAAAATTATCAAGGGGCGATACAGGATTTTACTCAAGCCATCAAAATTAATCCTAAATATGCCCAAGCCTACTACAACCGGGGCAATACTCGCTATTATTTAAAAAATTATCAAGGGGCGATACAGGATTTTACTCAAGCCATCAAAATTAATCCTAAATATGCCCAAGCCTACGGCAACCGGGGTATTGCTCGCCATAATTTAAAAGATTACCAAGGAGCAATTAACGATTACAGCCAAGTCATCAAAATTAATCCCAAAGAAGTCAATGCCTACAACAATCGGGGTGTGACTCGCAGTAATTTAAAAGATTATCAAGGGGCGATACAGGATTATACTCAAGCCATCAAAATTAATCCCAAAAATGCCCATGCCTACAATAACCGGGGTAATATTCGCCGTGAGTTAAAAGATTATCAAGGGGCGATACAGGATTATATTCAAGCCATCGAAATTAATCCTAAATATGCCGATGCCTACTACAACCGGGGTATTGCTCGCGATGAGAAAAAAGATTATCAAGGGGCGATACAGGATTATACTCAAGCCATCAAAGTTAATCCTAAATATGCCCAAGCCTACGGCTACCGGGGTATTGCTCGCCATAATTTAAAAGATTACCAAGGAGCAATTAACGATTACAACCAAGCTATCAAAATTAATCCCAAAGATGCTAATGCCTACTACAACCGGGGTATTACTCGCCGTGAGTTAAAAGATTACCAAGGGGCAATTAACGATTACAACCAAGTCATCAAAATTAATCCCAAACGTGCCGAACCCTACTTTAGTATAGGTTTTACTTACCAAAAACTCAATCGTACATCAGATGCCATTAGTCATTACCAAAAAGCAATTGCCATAAATCCAAAATTCTTTCCTGCTATCAATCAAATTGGTTTCATCAAATACGAGGAAGGAGATAAAGAAAGTGCGATCAAACTATGGCAAAAAGCATTATCTATTAATCAAAATCCCGAAACGATGTTAGCTTTAGCCGTCGCTGTTTACAATAAAGGGCAAAAAGATGGTGCTGTCACAATTGGTAAAACTGCTTTGGGTTTAGATAAAGAGTTTGCAAAATTAGAACACCTGGAAAAAAATCTCTGGGGTAAGAGCTTAATTGCAGATACTAAGAAGTTTTTAGCTTTACCGGAGATTCGGGAGTTTATTTCAAAAAAGGATATGAAGTGATATTATTCTTCCCGAAATAATGTAGAGACGTAGCAGTGCTACGTCTCCAGTAATGGGGAATTATCAACTACCAACTACCAACTACCAACTACCAATCCCCCATGCCCTATGCCCTATGCCCAATTCCCAATTACTAGTTATTATTCGAGATTTTTGGCGCTAAAGCGCAACTACGAACCATGATTACATCCTGCTATGGGCAGACAAATTTTAAATGTTGTTTTTCCTGGTTTCGATTCTAGATAGACGGCTCCTTTATGACGGTTTTCTACTATTCTTCTTACGGCATCTAATCCTAATCCGCTGCCTTTTCCTACTGCTTTTGTTGTAAAAAATGGTTCATAAATACGCGATTGTACGTCTTCGGGTATTCCTGCTCCATTATCGGTAATTTCTACTTTTAATGAGTTTTCAAATACAGATGTTGTAATTTTTAAAATGCCTTTTTCGTCCATTGCATCAATGGCATTATCAATTATATTTGTCCAAACTTGATTTAGTTCGCTACCGTAAGCAAGAATTTTGGGCAGGTTTTCTCCATAGCAACGTTGAATTTCTACGCCGTGTTTAAGTTTGAAAGAAAATAATTTTATCGTGTCTTCTAAGCCTTGATGAATGTCTACCCACTGTTGAGCGCCACGATCTAAATGAGAGTATGATTTCATTGAATGTACTAATTCCGAAATCCTTTCGGCACCGCGCAAGCCGTTTTTAATTGTAGACATGACATCAAAGGAAATCGCCAGCCAGCGTATTCCCATGTCTCTTAGTTCGGTGGTATCGTCTCGCCAGCGCTCCATCATGGTATCGAGCATTTTTACGTCTACTCCACCTGCGGCTAAAGGCTCGGCGATATTCCAAGCTTTCTCTACTCCATAATCTTCTAGCCAATCAAGTAGTTCATCTTCTCTATCGGCTATTGTCATCGGATCTAGTTTGTCATTATTAATGATGTCGTAGCCGTCATCCCGAATTTTTAACCATTTCTCGGTATGTTCGTCTTCTACGCGATGCTGCCCGTAAACTAAGTTCATGCGTTGCAGTTCCAGTAATGCAGGGGTAACATCTTTCAAAGCGCGAACTAAAGCAGCAGCGGGGTTATTAAGTTCGTGTGCTAAACCAGCAGCCATCGTACCTAAAGCTGCCATCTTTTCACGGTTGCGGATAAAAGATTCTAATCCCCGCAATCTTGTTTGAACAGCACGAGCTATAGTCACCTCAAACTGCCGACATTGATGAAGCAATTCTAAAAAATCTTCTTGGGGAAGTTCGTAAACTCGGCAGTCATTCAAAGCACGCAAATTTACCATAATTGGCTCATCTGTAAGCAGAGGAATCTCCCCCACAAACTCCGGTGCTATATGCTGCCCTAACGGCATTTCCACACCTTCGGAATAACGAGTAATACCCATCGTTCCCGCCATCAAAATAAATAAACCCCGCCCTGCATCCCCCTCAGAAACTAGGATTTCACCCTTCGATAAATTAACCTGAGTAGCGCGATCGCAAACCCATTCCAACCGACTTTGAGGAAGTATTTTAAATAATTCCAGCGTCTGCAATTCTTCAGTACATAAAACCATTTTCAGTTAACAGTTAACAGTGAACAGTGAACAGTGAACAGTTAGGAGTTAGGAGTTAGGAGTTAGGAGTTAGGAGTTAGGAGTTAGGAGTTAGGAGTTAGGAGTTAGGAGTTACTAATTACCCATGCCCTATGCCCTATGCCCTATGCCCAATTCCCTATTTACAAAACCTTACTTAAATAATTGTGAACAAACTGCACGCAAATCGAACCTTCGCCGACTCCGGAGGCTACTCGTTTTACGGAACCGTGACGCACGTCTCCTACCGCAAATATACCGGGGATGTTTGTTTCTAATAAAAAGGGGTCGCGGTCTAAATTCCAACCTTTGGGACGATTTTTACCATTGTTTTTTAAATCTACTCCTGCAAGAATAAAGCCGCGTTCGTCTGTTTCTAATACTCCATCTAGCCATTCTGTACTGGGTTTTGCACCAATAAATATAAACAGCGAAGTTGCCGATACTGTCTGTTTCTCGTCGGTTGAATTATTAACAAGAACTAATTCTTCTAAGCTATTTTCGCCTTTTGCTTCAATGACGCTGGTATGCAATCTTACTTCAATATTTGGCGTGGCTTCAATTTGGTCGATCAAATATTGCGACATACTTTTAGTTAAAGAATCGCCGCGCACTAAGATAATAACTTTGCTGGCATATTTGGAAAAATACATTGCTCCTTGTCCGGCAGAGTTTGCCGCACCGATAATATATACTTCTTCGCCTTCGCAGGAACGCGCTTCTGTCTGCGCTGCACCGTAGTAAATACCCGCACCAGTTAAACGCTCAATTCCCGTTACATTCAAGCGCCGCCAAGCTACTCCTAAAGCTAAAATCAATGCGTGACAGCTAATTTCACTACCGTCTGTTAACTTGATTATTCGATACTGGTCTTGTACGCGAATACCCTGAACTTCTTGGGGTGTAAGAATCTCTACTCCAAACCTTCTGGCTTGAGTTACAGCCCGCCGCGCTAAATCTCCACCACTCAAACCTACGGGAAAACCAAGGTAGTTTTCAATACGCGAACTCGTTCCTGCTTGTCCTCCTGGTGCTTCCTTTTCTATCATCAAAGTCTTCAATCCTTCAGAAGCACCGTAAACCGCAGCAGCTAAACCGGCAGGGCCACCACCAACAATAATTAAATCGTAAAATGGTTTTTCTGCTTGGGTTTGCAAACCGATTTTTTCTGCAAGTTCAACGTTACTAGGATTTACTACGCGAACACCATCGGAAAACAGCACCAAAGGTAATTTCAAATGGTCGCACTCTGCGTATTCTACTAACTTTTGGGCTTCTTCTGAGGATTCAATATCCAACCATTCGTAAGGAACTTGATTTCGTGCTAAAAAATCTTTAACCTGGTGAGAATCAGGAGACCAACGATTACCGATAACGCGAATACCTTCAAATGGTGGACGGAAATGAGCCATCCAATCATCAATCAAATCATCAATTACGGGAAATAATTTTTCTTGAGGGGGGTCCCAAGGCTTCATTAAATAGTAATCAACTTGAGTTTTATTAATCGCATCAATAGCCGCATCGGTATCCGCATAAGCAGTAAGCAAAGCGCGTTTGGCACGGGGATACATTTCTAATCCTTTCTCTAGAAACTCTACCCCAGACATTTGCGGCATTCTTTGATCGGCCAAAAACAACGCTACCGTTTCATTGCGAAGCTTGAGCTTTTCCAAGGTTTCTAAAGCAGTTTTACCAGAATCAGCACGCATAATCCGAAAGCGATCGCCGTATTGCTGCCGTAAATCTCGCGCTACCGCTTGCAATACTTGTGCGTCGTCATCAACAGTTAAAATTACAGGTTTCATAGTCAGTTAACAGTGAGCAGTGAGCAGTGAACAGTGAGCAGTAGCAATCAATAAATAATTATCACTTGAAGGGTGGTGTTAATGATATTCATATCTTGCACTTTTCTAATAAACTGGGTTCCTCTATGTTCGTAGTTGGGACTTTAGTCCTAAAATTGAGCGATCTTCTCGCCAACTACAAATTTTATTACCAATCGAAATTAATAGGAAATACGACTAATGGTTTGTTTAATTAATTCTGATGGATTCGTTTTCTTTGTGACTTTTGGGAGACGTAAAATTTTAGGTCTCTACAATCCGTTCAAAATAATGAAACGCACTACTAATGTTGTATCTCGTTAAAAAATAATAGGTTTGTAGTTGGCGAGAAGATCGCGCTTACGGGGACGCACATTCCCTGCGACGAAACTTTATTGACTTTAAAACTCCTAACTCCTAACTCATAACTCCTAACTCTTTTTAAGCAAGCATCTGATAAAGTCCGATCAAATTCTCATCTGGATCGCGTAGATAAGCTGTTTTAATGCCGAACATGGGATTATTCATTGGTTCTGCGGTTAATTTAATTCCTTTTTGCTTAAGTTTTATACATTCATCTTCTAAATCGTGAACTGTAAAAATTAAAGCTACGGTGTCTTGACATTCGGCTGTGGGGGGCTTTTCATGATTGTGAATCATCCGCGCCATTTCCGAACGTCGGAAGATACTGAGTTTCATCTGTGCAATATTAAATTCGGCGTATCCACCTCTTTCGTCTTCCTGCGTTAGTTCAAATTCCATGATATCTTTGTAGAAATTTACGCAAGCTTTCCAATCGTTGACAAGCAATCTGGTAAAAGATTTATAGACTTTCATTTTTTTTGAGATTTCCCCGTATA
>JBCCLY010000138.1:0-8288 GCA_039026655.1 Cyanobacteria bacterium P01_C01_bin.38
CCAATGAGTTCCTTCTGCTTCGCTACTGGGGTCGTTTAAATCTATAATTTTGTAATTGGTTGCCATTAATAGTTCGGGATTGGTTGTTTCTAAAGTAGCAGCTTGTTCCATATGCCAACGATGGCTTTTATCGATATGTACCGCACCTTCTGTAGCTAAAATATGAAATGGTGCAAGTTTAATATCGGAAATATCGTTAACTTCCCAACAGTAGCGGCGGTAAGCGTCTACATATTGGTTTGCCATTTCTTTACGTTCTTGAAATTTACTTAACAACGAGTCAACTGCAACACCATTTTGACTGGCTTGTGCAAGTAAATCTACTGCATTACTTAAAGCCGGACGAGAAGCTGCACCAACTGCTGCATATTGACTCCGGATTAATCCTTGAGCTTTTGCCGACCAGGGCATCAGTTCGCAATCGAGACATACCCAATCGGTATTCAATCTTGACCAAAAATTACTTTCAGAAAGAGCATTATTTATCCGTTCTAAAAATTCCGCTTCTAATTCCGAATTATTAAAAAAGCGTCTTCCAGTGCGAGTGTAACAAATACCAATTCCTTCATTAATAATTCCGAATTTTCTTTTAACAGCTTCCTCATCGCGACATACAATAACCACCGCTCGCGAACCCATGTGTTTTTCTTCGCAAATTACTTCACTAACTCCTTGATTTTTATAATAAGCAAAAGCTTGTTTGGGATGTTCCAAATATCCAGATAATTGAGAAGTTTCTACAGGTGACATGGTAGGAGGAAGATAAATCAACCATTTAGGATTTGCAGCAAAGCGACTCATCACTTCTAAAGCTGCAATAGAATTTTCTTCGCGGATGGTAATCTTATTTTGCAGACGGACATTAATAATCCGCTTACCCAAAACATCATCAATATTTAAAACATCATCTAATTGCTGCTGCATAGTTGTAGAGACGCGATACATCGCGTCTGCATACAATGGTTTCAATGGTTCGCAATAAACCTTTGCAGCATCAACGCTAACTAATTCCCTTTCTGGATAGCGCAAAGCAGTTAACTTACCACCAAAAACGCAACCAGTATCAATATCAATTGTATTATTCAACCATTCCGCTTCCGGTACGGGAGTATGTCCGTAAACCACCATCGCTTCACCGCGATATTCCGCAGCCCAATCATATCTTACTGGTAAACAAAATTCATCAATTTCGCCGGTAGTTTCACCATAAAGCGCAAAACTCCGCACCTTTCCCGAACCCCTTCCCTGCATTTCTTCACGCATTCCCGCATGAGCTACCACCAACTTTCCATCATCTAGGACAAAATGACTTACCAAGGAATCGATAAACTGTTCCATTTCCTTAAGAAAAGGTTCGCGTACTTCAGGAGATAAAGCTTCTATTTCTGCAACAGTTTGCTCTAAACCATGATTAATTTTGACTTTTTTACCGCGTATTTGTCGTAAAAGTTTGTTTTCATGATTACCAGGAATGCAAATAGCTGCACCTGCTTCCACCATGTTTTTTACAAGTTTCACGGTATCAAGAATCCGGGGACCTCTATCTACTAAATCACCCAGGAATAAGGCTTTTCTTCCTTGAGGATGGGAGTAGGTATTAGAGGAGGAAGAGGGGGGAGAGAGGGGAGAGGGGGTAGAATTATTGTTAGAAACTGATGTTTGATAGCCTAGTTTTTCTAATAATAATTCCAATTCGTCGCAGCAACCGTGAATATCACCGATAATATCAAAGGGACCGTGTTCGTGTTTGCGATTATTCCATAATGGTTGACGTTGAATTTCTACGGCTTCGATTTCTTCGATAGAATTAAGCACGTAAACGTAGCGAAAACCTTCTTTTTGTAAACCTCTTATGGAACGTCTTAAATTTTGAACGTGACGCTGAACTACATAAGAACCAAATTGTCTATCTGGACGTTGTTGGTTGCGTTGATGACAGATATGTTCTGGTAAATTTAAAACTATAGCAACTGGTAAACAATGATATTCTCTAGCTAAGTTAACATAATTTTTTCGGTCTTCTTTTAAAACGTTGGTTGCGTCAATTACTGTTAGTTTGGCTGCTGCTAAACGTTTGCGAGCGATGTAGTGAAGTATGTCGAAAGCATCCTTGGAAGCTGCTTGGCTGTTTTCGTCATTGGAAACCAATCCGCGACAAAAATCGGAGGATAATATTTCAAAAGGTTGAAAATGTTTTTTAGCAAAGCTGGATTTACCAGAGCCTGATGCACCGATGAGCGTTACTAGGGATAGTTCGGGGATAGTTATTTTCATAATAATTGGTAATTGGTAGTTGGTAGTTGGTAGTTGGCTTATTCGGTATAAGGAAAACTTTTAGAAACCCGGTTTTTTGGAAAAACCGGGTTTCTGGCACCTTGCTTTCTCACGACTCATGTAGGATTGCTATAGGTAATAGGTAATGAGTAATAAGAAGTTTCTGCAATTATTCGGTATAAGGAAAACCTCTTCCTTCTAACCAATGCGCGTTTTTCAATTAAGTTAATGATAGCTTTCCCGATCGAATCTGCTTGATAAATCTTTACAATAACATCTGGTAATGTAGCAAATTCTTCATTAATCCAATTAAGATTATTGACACTATTTAAAAAGTATTTCTCGCTGCAAATATTCAAACCAGTTTTTGAACCATTAGAGAAACATATGATGGCATTGCAATATTCTTCACAAAATCTTTTATCTAATTCAATATTATATTCATCAACTTGGAGCCATATTCTGTATTTATCTCCTGAATAACTGACTTTTTATACCTGAAAGTTAAAATAAATATATTTTTTTAATTAAGCAGTCTTCGTACTGTAATAGATGCGATCGATTTCTGTTATAAATATATTAATTAAATTCAATTTACGTCTTTTTTTTAATAACGCTTTAAAATCGAAAATGAATTTATCTGATAATTGGCAAGGCTTGCATCATTTAGGGGTAACTCTTATAGAACTAAAGCGCTTTGAAGAGGCATTAGTAATTTACAATCAAATTTTAGAATCCGAACCCAACGCTTACGATGCTCTTGTCTTCCGAGGGATGGCACTACAAAATTTAGAATATTTAGATGAAGCTCTAATCGATTTCGACAGAGCAATAGCATATTCATCGGATTCTCAATATGTTTGGTATGAGCGGGGGGTAACTTTATTTAGACTTGAAAAATTACCAGAAGCGCTCTCCAGTGTTGACATAGCTATAGAAATTCAGCCTGATTACCTTAAAGCTTTGTTGTTGCGGGGTGTTATATTTTTAGAGCAAAAAAAATTAGAAGCAGCATTAATTAATTTTAAAAAAATAATTTTAATCAAGCCAAATTACCCTAAAGCTTGGCACGAAAAAGGTTTGACGCTGTATGAGTTAGGGAACTTAGAAGATGCGGTTTTTTGTTTTGATAAAGCAATCCAATATAAACCTAAATTCGATTTAGCTTGGCATCATAAAGGTATTGCATTATTTGAGTTAGGAAACTTTGCATCAGCTTTGACTTGTTTTGAGAAAGTAATAGGAATTGTGCCTAATTATGCAAATGCCTGGTACGAGAAAGGTTATACGCTATATCAATTAGGAAAATTAGAAGATGCGGTTATTTGTTTTGAGAAAGCAATAGAAATCAAACCTAATTCCCCAGAAGCTTTATATAGAATGGCTGACATACTATATAGCTTAGGAAAATTAGAAGACACGATTGATACCTTTAATAAGGCGATAAAATTAGAGCCAAATAATTGCCAAGCTCGCAATCGGCTAGGAACAGTGTTAGGTAAATCGGAAAGATATGAAGATGCAATTGTAGCTTTTGATAAAGTAATAGAAATTGACTCGCATAACTATGCAGCACATTGCTTTAGGGGTTATGCGCTTCATAAATTAGGACAGAATAAGGATGCAATTATAGCTTTCAATAAAGCAATAGAAATTAATCCTAATAATGACTTGGCATGGAAAATTTACGGTTCGGTACTCCGTAAATTAGAAAGAAATGAAGAAGCAATTTTATTTTTTGACAAAGCTTTAGATTTACATCCAAACCAACCAAATATTTTATATGATAAAGCTTGCTGTTATGTGGCTTTAAATAACATCGAATTAGCAATTGATAATCTACGAAAAGCTATCAATATTAATCCTCAAGAATTCCGAGAAAAGGTAAAAAATGATTTATATTTTGATGGAATTCGTCATGATATGAGATTTAAAGCTTTATAGCGTTCTATAACTTTAAAATGTTATTTCATTATCTCTCGATACTAAGGGAATGTTAAGGCTTCGTACCTTTGAGCTTCTCTTAGTTTTTTAATTTATATTTGTGGACAATTAAATTTTTAGGCAATTTTACAAAATTTTTTGAAAAATGATGACTAGCATATTTTTTGCTTAACTTAGCCAAAATAAAAATTAAGTTAATTGATTTAATAATTTAATTTTGACCGCAGAATGAAGATTGAATACTGCATAATTTTCTTGTAAATAATGACAGATACTAAGTAGGTAGGCAGAAATAAACAGCACTATGTTACAGAATGTTTTTTGGCATCAAAGCCTTATCCCTACTTCCTACTCCCTACTCCCTACTCCCTATTCCCTATTCCTAATTACAATTTTCAACGCCAACCTACTTAATTGTTGCAATCAATTTCGTTTGAGCTATGCATAAGCCAATAAATTACCTCCTACTAATAGCTAAAAGATGAATATAATTGCAATCATCTACTTTTGAGATAGTTATTTGTATGAGAAAATCAGCAAACAAACGAAACCGGGGTGTAATTCTTAGTTTACAAGGCTCGAACAAGCTGCAATCTGTAATTCAAGATAACTACAAGAGCAAATTGACTTTGGAAGAACTTAGCGACCATACTTGTTTATCTATAAATACTATCTGTAAAATACAGGGACGTTCGGAACCCGTAGACAAAAGGTCGCTACAGTGTATTTTTGATTACTTTAACTTAGATTTATCTGAATCAGATTATATTAGACCTCTACAAAAAACTGATAATTTAGAAGCAAAACGTACTAATTCAAAGCATGACTGGGGAGAAGCCCCAGATACATCTGTATTTTACGGTCGCTTAAAGGAACTGACGCAGTTAGAATACTGGATATTAGTAGAACGGTGTCGTTCGATCGCAATATTAGGATTCGGTGGCATTGGTAAAAGTACCTTAGCTGTAAGGTTAGCATTGCAAATTCAAAGTGAATTTGATGTAATTGTGTGGCAAAGTTTGCAGAATGCACCACCAGTAGAAAATACGTTGAAAAATATATTACAATTTTTACTTTATGCTCTACGAAAAGAAATCGTCATCCCAAAAAGTTTTGACGAACAATTATCAAAATTGATAGAATGCTTGATTTCTAAACACTGTCTGCTGATTTTGGACAATGCTGAAACAATTTTATCTAGCAGCAGTCAAACTGGGCAATGTCGTCAAGGTTATGAAGGTTACGCTCAATTATTTAAAAGTATTGGGGAAGTACCCCATAAAAGCTGCCTTATACTAACTTCTAGAGAAAAACCAAAAGAAATAATGCCTTTGGAAGGTGAGACAACAAAAGTGAAGTCTATGCAGCTTTTGGGATTAAATACTAACGAAGGACGCGAAATATTTCAACAAAAAGGGGATTTTACAGGTACAGAACGTGAATGGCAGATGCTAATTGAGCATTACGCGGGTAATCCCTTAGCTTTGAAAATTGTAGCAGGAAAA
This sequence comes from Cyanobacteria bacterium P01_C01_bin.38, assembly GCA_039026655.1. GTDB lineage: Bacteria > Cyanobacteriota > Cyanobacteriia > Cyanobacteriales > Nostocaceae > Rivularia. Next base: position 5,724 of record JBCCLY010000138.1, read on the forward strand.
ACTCAAGAACTTTTCAACGGTAGGATTGCTGATGTTTTAGATTATGTGGAGCGAGGAGAATTAATTTTTGAAGATATACGCGACTTGTTGGAGCATCAGTTTCAAAGTTTATCGATAATTGAAGAGAACGTAATATATTGGTTGGCAATTAACCGAGAACCAATGTTTCTTGCTCAAATAAGCGCTGATATCAGCATCTTTGCTCCTAAGCGTTATTTACCACAAGCAATTACATCGTTGTTACAAAAGTCGTTGATTGAAAAAAGCGGCGAATGTTTCTTTCTCCAACCAGTAGTGATGGAATATGCCATACAGCTACTGATTGAACGAGTTTTTCAGGAAATAGTTGCACAAAAGCTTGATTCCTTAAAATTGTTTAAAAGTCATGCTTTAATTAAGGCAACATCTAAAGACTATATTCGAGAAACGCAAGAGCAACAAATTTTACAGCCGCTATTAGAGCAATTATTAATAGAATTAGGATCTCAGAAAAAACTTGAAGCTTTATTCGGGGATTTATTAGAGCAGCTAAGATATAGAAGCGCAATAGTATCGGGTTATGTTGCGGGCAATATTATAAATTTACTAGTACGTTTGCAAGTAGATTTACGAGGGTATGATTTATCAAACCTGATAATTTGGCAAGCATATTTGCAGAGTATAAATTTAACTGGAACTAATTTTCAAAATACAGCTTTTGATAAATCGGTCTTTGCTATAAACTTGAATAATCTTCTATCGCTTGCTATTAGCCCTTCGGGAAAAATTTTGGCTACAGGTGATATTAATGGACAAATTAGTTTGTGGCAAGTAGCAGACGGAAAACACTTGTTAACATTTAAAGCACATCAAACCTGGATTTGGACAGTAGCGTTTAGTCCTTGCGAGCAAATTTTGGCAAGCGGTAGTCACGATGGAACAGTAAAATTATGGGATATAGAAACGGGAAATAATCCGAACACTTTTGAGAATCTTGGTGGTGTTTGGTCTGTAAGCTTTAGTCCAGACGGTAAAATTTTAGCAATTGGAAGTAGCGATAATTCAATTTATCTATGGGATATAAATGAGGGTAGATGTCTGAAAATACTCTACGGACATACTGATGATATCAACTCACTCGATTTTAATTCTGATGGGTCTATTCTGGTCAGTGGCAGTATGGATTCTGACATCCGCCTATGGGATATTAATAAATATGAATGTATAAATATTTTTAACGGTCATGTTGGTACGGTAACTTCAGTTTGTTTTAGTCCAGATAGTAAAACTATAGCAAGCGGCGGTCAAGACTGTTGTGTCAAGTTATGGGATGCAAGTACGGGTGATTGCGTTAAAACATTTAATGGTCACAAAGATGCAGTTTTTTCAATCAGCTTTAGTTCAAATGGCCGCAAGTTAGCAACTTCTGGTGTTAATGGTAGCGTTCGGCTGTGGGATGTTGAAGACGGGTGTATAAAGGAATTGCGGGGACATACCAGTCATGTAAGCTCGGTTGTTTTTAGCTCAGATGACAGAACTATTATTAGTAGCTCTATGGATTGGAGTTTGCGTTGGTGGGATGTAAGTAAAGGTGAATGCATCAGAGTTTGGAGGGGTGATAATAGTAGGGCTTATCAAGTTGCATTCAAACCTATTAGTTCTTCCAGAGAAATTAATTCTGTATTGGTAAGTGGTGGTTTTCATGGTTTGATTAGACTGTGGGATATTGCAAAAGGAAGTTGTAGTAGAATAACTTCGGGTCATACTGACTGGATATCATCACTTTGCTTTAGTTCTGACGGAAGTCTTTTAGCTAGTGGTGGTAATGACAGCAATATCAAACTGTGGGACATGAATAAAGGTCGCTGCATTACAACTTTAGTAGGACATTCTACTACAGTTAGAGCGGTAACATTTAGTCCGGATGATAGAATTTTGGCTAGCAGTTGTGATTACGGCAATCTTAAGTTATGGAGCATTGACGAGCGTAAATGCATCAAAACTTTAATCGGTCACTCTGGTATGATTTGGGCAGCTCGCTTTAGCCCCAAAAATGCAGAAATTTTCAACAAAACTAGATATATATTAGCTACAGGTGGTTGGGATAATTCTGTTAAATTGTGGGATGTTACGAGTGGTAACTGTGTAAAGAATTTAGTGGGTCATGCTAGCTATATCTTATCGTTATCGTGGAGTCCAAGCGCTAGAATCCTTGCTAGTAGCAGTTTTGATGGTTCGATATTATTATGGGATATGAGTAATTTTACCTGTTTTAAGGTTTTAGAAAAACATACTGGTGCTGTATGGTCCCTTTGTTTTAGTCCTGATGGTAGTTTAATGGCATCTGCAAGCGATGATAGAACAATTAGGATATGGGATACAACAAATTTTTCTTGTCTCAAAGTATTGCATACCCATAGCCTTCGTTCTTACATTTGCTTCAATTCTTCAAGTAATATTTTAGCTAGTAGCAGTGAAAATAATCTGATCCAGCTTTGGGATGTAGAAACAGGGGAGTGCATGAAAACCCTGAAAATAAACCGTCTTTATGAGAACATGAATATTACAAATGTAACTGGATTAACA
>JBCCLY010000139.1:0-8279 GCA_039026655.1 Cyanobacteria bacterium P01_C01_bin.38
ACAAAAAAAATAATATTAAAAATAATATAAAAAAGGTGGGAATTTCCCACCTTAAATCAATTTAACCTTTAGTCATACGAATATGTTCCATAATTCGCTGCTGTCTCTCAACAGAATTAATCTTAGGTTTGATAAAATCGTTTGTACTGCGAGCAAGATGCTCCATAATTCGTTTTTGACGGTCGGATTTTTCAGCCATTTTTACGGTTAATAGATAAAACAAACATTCTTAACAAGCAGAAAAAGCGTTTCTACCTAACATTAATTTTAGTACAAAATCGCTAAATTATTCTTGGTAAAAAACACTTTTCTGTTAATTATAAAAATAGGACTTATGCAAGCTTAGATATGTCCAATATATCTCTAATAATATATTCAAAATCAATAAAAAGAGAATTGACAAAATTGCCATTTTATATTTAGTAGAGAAAAACCAACGAATTCCAGTAAAATTTTTACAGTCGCGCTCTTAGTAGCTTAAGATGTCAAACATTGTAAAACCGCCATGTGATACCGGAGTTATCAAAGCTAAACGATGCTCTACTTCTTGTTCTCGCTCTACCGAACGTTGGGTGCTAGTGGCGACTATACTTGGTTCGAGTATGGCAATGATTGATGGCACTGTTGTCAATGTAGCACTGCCGGTATTGCAAGAATCTTTGAATGCAAATGCTACTCAAGTGCAGTGGGTAGCTGAATCTTATGCTTTGTTTTTAGCTGCTCTAATTTTGGTGGGTGGCTCTTTAGGAGATAGGTTTGGAAGAAGATTAATTTATGCTTGTGGAATTGCTTTATTTGCTCTTGCTTCTGGATGGTGTGCTTTATCGCCTAATATCAGTCAATTAATAATTGCTCGTGCTTTTCAAGGAGTAGGTGGTGCGTTATTAGTTCCTGGAAGTTTGGCGATTATTAGTGCTTCTTTTATTGATTCCGAGCGAGGAAAAGCTATTGGTACTTGGTCGGGTTTTACTGCTATAACTTCGGCATTTGGCCCAATTTTAGGCGGTTGGCTGGTAGAAAATCTTTCTTGGAGATGGATCTTTTTTATTAATGTGCCCTTCGCGATCGCAATCCTATCAATTTTATTTCGTTATGTTCCTGAAAGTCGGGATAGCGAGTTTACCCGATTAGACTATTGGGGAGCGGCGCTAGCAACTTTGGGTTTGGGAAGCACAGTTTTCGGATTAATTGAATCTTCTGTTTTAGGGCTTTTTCATCCTTTGGCGATTGGCAGCACGATATTTGGAATCATTATTTTAGCTGCCTTTCTTTTTGTAGAAGCTAATATCTACAGCCCAATGATGCCTTTATCTTTATTTAAATCCCGTACCTTTTTGGGCGCTAATTTATTGACGTTGCTACTATATTCTGCTTTGGGAGGAGTTTTCTATTTTGTTCCTTTTAATTTAATTCAGGTTCAAGGTTACTCTCCGATGGCTGCTGGTGCAGTTTTTCTACCGTTTATTCTGCTGATGTTCTTCCTGTCGCGATGGTCTGGTAATCTAGTTAATCGCTACGATGCTAAGCTACCTTTGATGGTAGGGCCAATCATCGCAGCAGTTGGTTTTATACTTTTTGCGATACCCGGAATCGGCGGTAGTTATTGGATAACATTTTTTCCCGCTATTTTAGTATTAGGATTTGGAATGTCAGTTAGCGTTGCTCCTTTGACAACAACCGTTATGGGTTCGGTAAGAAAGCGTCAAGTTGGTGTTGCTTCCGGAGTCAATAATGCAGTTTCTCGTACCGCCGGATTATTAGCGATCGCCATATTTAATATTTTTGTTTTTAATGCTTTTAATTCTAGTCTGGATCGACGTTTGGCAAAGTTAAATGTACCACCTCAAGTAATGCAAGCTTTAGCAGAAGAAAGAATTAATTTAGCTGCTGCAAAAGTTCCAGATAATATAAGTAATGAGTTAACTAAGGCAATAGAAAAAGCAATTGCACTTTCCTATGTAGACAGTTTTCGTTTAATCATGTTTATCGCCGCAGGTTTAGCAATTGCTAGCGCTGTAGTTGCATTATTAATGATTAATAAGCGACAGAAAGTTTTATAGGTAGTGGGTAATGGGTAATGGGTAATAGGTAATAGGTTGAAATCACTTAGTATTTTAAAATCAAAATATTATAGTGGGATGGTCATCCTTGCCCATCTTTAAAATCAGATTAAAATATCCTCTTACAAATGATTTAGGATTGCTATATTAAAGCGGTAAATTATTCACATTCAAAAGATATTTTCTGGGAGCATCCCAATTTTGCAGAAATACAATTTGGTAGTGCGAGCATCTTGCTCGCTAGATATACATAGCGAGCAAGATGCATTTCCTTACGGAAACACTGCGTTAACGCACTACAAAAAATAAATTTCCACATCTGGGATGCTCCCTATTTTCTTAACCTTATTTCATAAACAAGCATTTATTATTAATATCATAAACAATACTTATTACAGTTTCTTAAAAAAATATTATAAACCTTTAAATAATCTTAAATAAACTATATCTTACTAAAAGTAGGCTCTAATTATTTAAAAAGTATTATCAGATATATTTTGACGGGAAAAAGCGCTATTTATAATGGAGAGTGAAAAATAATTACGAAACTTCAATCATTATCTAAATAAGATATGTTCTAAATAATTTTGTAAAGATATCATTTCATAAGAAAGTAATGTTACCTTTGCCTGAGTAGAACTTTAACAAAAAGAGATTTTATTTCCCTATGTTTGATTCGCCTTCATTGTCGGCTAATCAACTGCTGATGGCTTTACCTCTTGGAGAATACGAGCGTCTTTCCCCTTACCTAGAGCCTGTCAGCTTGGCTTTAGGGCAAACTATTTACGAACCGAAACAGTCAATCGAAGAAGTCTATTTTCCTTCAGGAGCTATGATTTCTTTAGTTTCAGTTATGAAAGATGGTTCCACTACAGAAATTGGTTTAGTAGGAAATGAAGGAATGGTGGGGCTTCCTGTATTTTTAGGAGGAAATACCGCTAACAACCGTGCCATCGTGCAAGTAGAAGGCAATGCATTAAAAATGGATGCCTCGATCCTAAAAAGCGAATTTAATCGGGGAAAACAGTTACAAACAAAGCTTTTACTTTACACTCAAGCAAGATTTACCCAGGTATCGCAAATAGCTGCTTGCAAATCGCATCATTTAATTGAAGAAAGACTCGCTCGTTGGTTGCTTTCTGTAAATGATTGTGTCAATAAGCCGGAGTTACCGCTTACCCAAAAATTTATCTCCGAAATGCTTGGAGTACGTCGCGCTAGCGTTACAGAAGCGGCGATCGCCCTTCAGAAAGCAGGTTTAATCAGGTATAGCAGGGGACAAATTACTATCTTGAAGAGAAAGGAACTCGAACAAGCAGCTTGCGAATGCTATAGCTTAATTCGGAGTGAGTTTAAACGCTTGCTGCAATAGAAACCTTAAAGGATCAATTTTTATATTTTCTTAAACTTTCCAGTCTTATGTACGATACCGTACTGTTTTTTTCTGGGATCGAGGTATTCTTTTGTTTACAGACATACAGTGTCAGCAGAAGTAATACCATTTTTGATTTTAGATTTTGAATATAGTGCTGCTTTTCGGAATATCCCGGTGTAGCAAGCTTATGGGGCTTCGATTGATCGAACAATCCACTTTTAGAACTCTTTTTTCAAGCTGATATTGTTGCTGTGTTGATACTGTAAGCAATTCCGAAGGAAAAATGTCTTTAGACATGACTTAGAAAAAATATTCTTCTTATGTCGTCAGATATTTTTCCAAATACGACTCGATTTAGAAGATTGTGTTCTTTCATATGTCCGATGATATTAGCGGTGCGATAGTTAATAAATTGCTAACGGCTTTACCCGAGCAGGAGTATCAACGATTAATTTCTCATTTAGAATATGTCGAGCTTTCCTCCGGTGAAGTCTTATGGGAACCAGGGGAAACAATAACAGAAGTCTATTTTCCTAATTTAGCCATGATTTCTTTAGTTTCGATAATGGAAAATGGTTCTACAACGGAGATAAGTCTAGTAGGTAAAGAAGGAATGGTAGGTGTGCCTGTCTTTTTAGGAGGTGATTCTACTACAAGTCGTGCCATAGTTCAAATTGAAGGTAGCGTGCTAAAGCTTAATAGCAATATATTAAAAAGCGAGTTTAATAAGGGTGGAGAGCTGCAAAGACTTTTGTTACTTTATACCCAAGCATTATTTACTCAAGCATCACAAAACGCTGCATGCAACCGACAACACAATATAGAAGAGAGGCTTGCTCGCTGGCTTCTAACAACGCAAGATTGCGTTATGAAAGATGAATTGCATCTTACCCAAGAATTTATTTCTCAAATGTTAGGTACTCGTCGCTCTGGCGTAACCGTTGCAGCAGGTGCCCTTCAACAAGCAGGAATGATTCGCTATACCCGTGGCAAAATTACCATTTTAAATAGGGAAGCTTTAAATGCTACAGCCTGCGAGTGCTATCGAGTCATAAAAAATGAGTATGCACGTCTGCTCAACCCTAAACAAACTTAATAGCTAAGTACGATAGCGTACAGACATCTGAAAAAACTTTGTGTCAATCTTAAATATAATTATTGCTTTCATTAGGTTGGCGTTGAAAAGTGTAACTATGATGAGGCAGTAGGGAGTGGGGAGTAGGCAGTAAGAACAAGGGTTTAAATTTATTTGTGCCGACTTACTTCATATGGATTGTTTAGTACAAACAATTAAATTTATTAAAAATTAAAGCTTTAAAATATTTCCTATTTTACTCATTTTAGGAAAGTAGATAGGAAAACCTTTATTACTCATGAAAAATTGCTGTATTTTCGATGAGTATGAAATTTATAGCTTGTAGCTTTACTATTTAATGAATCAAAAATGGGAGCATCCCAATTTTGCATAATCAAGATTTTTATTGTCATTGCGTTAGCGAAGCGTGTCCGATAGGACATACGAAGTGAAGCAATCTCAAAGTGTTGCGATGAGCCGCAGCTTCGCTGAATGCGTCGTTCCACTTCGTTCCACTCGCAATGACAGATAATGTTTTTACACATTTGGGATGCTCCCTCAAAAATAGCAAATCTATAAGCATAAAGTTAATTATTTAACACTTTTTAGTCAAAATAAATTGTAAATAAAAATTTATTTTGCTTTTGTATAGCATAATTAATATACATAATAAATAACAAGGTAAAAGCTATCTTCAACAGATATATAATATTCTTCAGTTTAAACCAAGTTATTTAAAATTTTTGTTTTTTATTGCCAATTGTTAGATGGAAAGCTCAATATATATTGAGATAAAATAGTAATCTATTTACATAATTATCAGCCTTTAAAGGTTAATAGGTCAGCTAGCATGAGAATATAAAGGATTCAATCTATGTTAGACAAGCAACAAGAAACAGGAAAAGAGTTGCAATCGCTTGTACTTATGGGAATTTGTCCCTGTTGCGGTTCTATGAAAATAAAGTATCGTGAATATATCACAAATCGTACATTTGGATTTCAATGTTTCCATTGTGGCTGGAAATCTCAATATAATTCGGCTGAATTACAGCAAGCTTCAGAAAATTGGTTTCCTATAAAAAAATGTTAGTACAATCATATTTATATACAGAATAAATTAGCTATCAACTAAGTACTTAGGCAAAATTAATTGTGCATTTGTCATTGCGAGTGTAACGGAGTGAAACGAAGCATTCACCTGAAAGGTGTGGCTCATCGCAACACTTTGAGATTGCTTCGCTGTCGCTCGCAATGACACAATTAATTTTGCACACCCACTTATTATTGAAAATGATCGATAAGATTAAAATAGGAAGCTTAGTAAAAATACTATATCCTAAATACGTATTTGAGTTTCACGGTATAGTTGAGGCTCCAGAAGATATAACAGGGCGTTGGATAGTTAGATTAATAAATAATCCTTTTGGTTACAGTAAAGAACCTTTATTGTTATCTTTAGAGGAATCAGAGATTAAATTGATTACTGTATATTCAGGACTGAAACGACGTTGGGGTTAGAATTTCTGTAGATGCTAGAGGCAGATTTTTAATTTTTCTATGGCAGTCAGCGTCGATAATATCACAAAAAGTAGTAGATTATTAGAAGTTTGGTAGCGATGGGGAAGTAAATACTTTCCTGAATGCAGTTCTACTTGGTACATTAACCTGGAACGAACCCATAATTTCTTTTATGTCTACACCTGTCACATCCTCGTCTAAGGTTTCTGGGGCAACCTCACTTGCTCTTTCATCTTTCCATATCCGCTTGCAAACCTTAGAAAAAGAACATCAGTGGTTGCTCAAGCAGATTAAGAAAAAACGCACCGAGCAGAAGAATTTTCTCGAACAGATGCGTGCTGTTGCCACAGAAATACATGGTAGATGTACTCCTTGTTTCCAAAAAATGGCATCTTTGGATGAGGAAATACACTCGCTGTTTGATGAAATTTTGAATAAACGAAAGTTAGGCAAGCAAACTAGAAAAAATATTGAACAAGTTTATCGTAGCCTTCAAGTTGGAGGGATAATCAGCGTCAAACTAAGTTCGATGGAAGATGATTTGCCAGAAGATTTTTTTGAAGCAGAGGATATTGATGATTTCTCTGAGTCGGAGAATGAAAACGGCGATAGGTATCGAGATTTTGAATCAGGATATCAAGAGACACAACCAGATTTTTCTTCTGCGACTAGAAATAGCGAATCAAAGAAAATTCGTCAAACATTTCTAAGGTTAGCTGAGATATTTCATCCTGATAAAGTGACGGATAGTGATATCCAGATGCACCATACAGAAATTATGAAAGAAATTAATAAAGCTTATCAAGAAGGTGATTTAGCTAAATTATTAGAAATTGAAAGACTGCATCAAGTAGAAGAATCGTTTTCAATTAATAGCGAAGATGATTTAACCAGGCAATGTAATAAATTAGAGCAGCATAACGAATTTCTGAAAACACAATATGAAAATTTAAAAAGTGAGTTGCGATTAGCCAAGAATACCAATGAAGGGCAAATGGTTTCGGGATATAGAAAAGCAGTTAAAGAAGGAATAGATCCGATTTCTCAAACTGTCGAGCAAATAGAATCTGAAATTGAGGTGATATCTTCTATTTGTGATTTTGTGAAAGATTTTAGAGACAAAAAGATTACCATTAAGCAATTTCTTGGTGGTCCTCCTATTCTACAGCAAAGAAACCAAGAAATCATTGATGAGCTTTTTGAGGAAATGTTAATTGAATTTGAAGAATTTTGAGATTTTTAAAGATTTGAAAATAGGGATATTATCAATTACCAACTACCAACTACCAACTACCAACTACCAACTACCAAATTTTCAATTGCTTCATCAATCAAAGCTTCTCCATCAACCACAGTTTCAACTGTATTAAATTGCTGTCTTAATTCCGCAGCGCCTGCAAAACCTTTTGCATACCAAGCCATATGTTTTCGTGCTTGATAAATTCCTCTATTTCCTTTGTATTCCCACAAGGCTTTTAAATGTTCTTTAGCGCATTCTAAACGCTGAATAGCTGTTGCTGGAGGTAATTTTTTTCCTGTTTTAAGAAAATAATCGATTTCTCCAACTAAAAACGGATAACCCAAAGTACCCCGCGAACACATTACGCCATCAGCGCCAGTTGTTTCCAAACATTTAATTGCTGATTCAACAGAAAAAATATCTCCGTTAGCAATTACGGGAATATCAACTACTTCTTTAACCCGAGCAATCCATTCCCAACGAGCGTTACCATTGTATCCCTGAGCGCGAGTACGTCCGTGAATCGTAATCATTTGCGCTCCTACATCCTGCATTCGCTTTGCAAAATCAAGGATAGTAATTTCCGCATCATCCCAACCAATACGAGTTTTAACGGTAACAGGAATATCTACCGCGCTAACAACTTCTTTTACTATTGCTTCGGCGACTTCCGGCTGTCTTAAAAGTGAAGATCCACCGCCTTTTCTTGTAACTTTATTTACCGGACAGCCCATATTAATATCAATTGTATCGGCACCTTCTTTAACAGCTTTTTGAGCAGCTTGGGCAAGAAAATCCGGACGACAATCAAATAGTTGAATACTTATTGGGCGCTCATTTATATCAACATCCATGACTTTCGGTAATTCTTTTACATGAGCTAACCCAGAAGCATGAACCATTTCGGTATACATCATTGAATCTGGAGCATAGCGACGTACCAAACGCCGAAATACCAAATCGGTAACGCCAGATAAAGGAGATTGTAAAACTCGGCTATTAACTTTCACC
>JBCCLY010000140.1:0-8256 GCA_039026655.1 Cyanobacteria bacterium P01_C01_bin.38
CAAACCCGCCGCACCCGCAGAAGTTACTAAGCCCGCAGCACCCGCACCAATCACAACCAAATCATAACAATCGGCAGGCTCCGGATTTTTCCAATCATTAGGATGTAAATTTGCAATCAATCTTTGATTGTGTTCATACATCGGCGGGATAATTACTCTTTCAGATGTTGAATTAGACATGATTAATTGGTAGTTGGTAGTTGGTAATTGGTAGTTGGGCATTGGGCATTGGGCATTGGGCATTGTGCATTGGGCATTGGTAATTGATAACTGTTACCTGTTTCCCGTTGCCTATTTCCTATCCCTAATAGTTGATAATTGATAATTGATAATTGATTACTGTTCACTGTTCACTGTTCACTGTTCACTGTTCACTGTTCACTGATACTTGTTGATTCTTCTAAAGCTTTTCTTGCGACTTTTGTGACATACAAAGTAACTGCAACTGTAGCGATAAAACCGATGATGCGAATTGCCCAAACAACGGTAGGATTACTTGGTTGATCTCCGGTTCCAATTGTGGCGATGTTACCTGCTAAAGAACCTAAATAAACATACATAATGGTTCCGGGAAGAATACCAATAGTTCCTAAAATATAGTCTTTCAAAGACACTCCAGTGACACCATAAGCGTAGTTTAATAAGTTAAAGGGAAATACTGGAGAAAGTCTAGTTAATAAAACAATTTTTAAACCTTCTCTACCTACAGCATTATCAACTGCGGCAAACTTTTGATTACCAGCAATTTTCTTTGCAACCCAGTCTCTAGCTACATATCGTCCAACTAAGAAAGCAGCGATCGCCCCAATTGTTGCACCGATAAAAACGTATACCGAACCTAGAAAAACACCAAAAACCACCCCCGCACCCAAAGTTAAAATCGAACCTGGTAAAAAAGCAATGCTGGCAACTATATAAAGCAACACGAAGGCAATCCCACCTACCGCACCTTGCTCATTAATCCATTCCAAAGCATTTTTTAGCCATATTTGAGGACTAAAACCTTGAGCATTATTTGCACTTTCTTGAGCCAAAGCTGGATTAGTATTTAATAGGATTACAATACCAAATGCAACTAAAGCAAACAGACTTAATCGAGAAAATTTATTCATTTTAGTTAATTGTTAGTTGATAGTTGATAGTTGATAGTTGATAGTTTTTAGGATGTAGCAATATATATAATTAAAATGCCCAATGCCCAATGCCCAATCCCCTATGCCCAATCCCCTATTAATTAGTACTTTCATTTAAAGCTTTTTTAGCTACTTTAGCAACGTAAATAGTTACAAACGCTGTAGCAATTAAACCAAATCCTTGTGATATTGACTTAACTAACTGTGTTTCTGGATTTATTGGAATAGATGAACTTTCCATAGCAATCTCACCTATTATTGAACCCATATAAACATACATTACAGTTCCTGGAATCATACCAATAGAGCCGAGAATATAATCTTTTAAAGATACTTGGGTAACTCCGAAAGCATAATTTAATAAATTAAATGGGAAGATAGGAGATAAACGAGTTAAGAAAACGATTTTAAATCCATTTTTGGCAACTGCTTTATCTATTGCTTGAAATGATGGTTTATTTCCTATTTGCCTACATACCCAATCGCGAGAGATATAACGTCCAACCAAAAATGCAAATGTTGCACCTATAGTTGCTGCAATCAAAACATATATAGAACCACCAACCAAACCAAATATACAGCCACCTTTTAAAGTTAACAAGGAACCTGGAATAAACAGTAATGTTGCAATATTGTAGATAGCTATAAATGCAATTGGCGCTAACCAACCAAGACTATCTACCCACAACATAGATTTACTGAAAAGCCCTTGTAAATTAAAATGATTGCCAACAATAATTAAAATTGCGATCGCGCAACCTATCAGTATTGGTTTGAGAAAGCGTTTGTACTGTTTCATCTGAATGGCAGTTTTTGATGGCTGCTTACAAGGTTAAAGGTTAAAGGTTAAAGGTTAAAGGTCAAAGGTTATGAACTCCTAACTCCTAACTCCTAACTCCTAACTCCTAACTCCTAACTCTTAACTCTTACCTGTTAACTCTTAATTATTAACTTAAATCATCAAGCTGAGAATCAGCTTAATACTTAATTAGTTTTTCCCCGCGATACCAACTACGAATTCTTTCTGGTGAAATCCCTATGAAGTAAGCAATTATTACGATTTGATTTATTAAAGTAGTTTGCAAAATACCTTTTTTCAGCCAGCGACGCGGTGAGGTAATGACTGGTACCGGTATAAAAGCAATTTTACCTATGCTTTTTAAATTGCGTATTAGTTCAAAGTCTTCCATAATCGCTAGTTCAGGAAAACCACCAATATAGTTAAATTTTTCTCTAGTAATAAAAATAGCTTGATCGCCGTAAGGCATTTTAAATAATTTTGAACGCAATTTTACTCCCCATTCAACCAATCGCAAGCCTATATCTGGTGCATTTATTCGCAAAGCAAAGGCACCCCCTACCGAAGATGGTTGTTGCAACGCACTACGAATCATCGCATCAAAATCGGTAGGTAAAACTGTATCGGCATGAAGAAATAACAAAATATCACCTGTGGCATTTCTCGCACCCGCATTCATTTGACGAGCGCGATTTTTATAACCTGCAATAACTTTCACACCTAAAGATTCTACGATATCAACTGTATTATCTTCAGAGCCACCATCTACCACAATCACTTCTACATTTGTACTAGCTTGGGTACTAGCTAAAGTAGCTTGAATATTTTTTGACTCATTGAGAGTAGGAATAATAATCGTAATTCTTGCCGTAGCTATGTTTATAAGATGATTTTCTGAGAGCGAATGTTTTTCTTTTTCCAGAGTTTCTCGATAAATCATTTGGATAAATTGATGAACAAATTATGAATAAGATGCCAATATAAGGCTGCATATTGATAAAGTCAAAAAAAGGTATTCGGCGGTTAAAACTGCCTGATACTTTTAAAACATCCTCTAAGCCGATACCGTATTGGTTTTCATGATTTCCAATCGGATGCACGATCGATGATTAATTCGTTATCAATTCATTATCGATTACAAACCTGAATCAATTATGAGTCTATTCTAAGAATTTGATTAATTAGTAAAATTTTAAATAAAAAGTTTGGTACTATACATTTTATTTTGTCAGGATTGGTAGTTGGTAGTTGGTATTTAACAACTCAAAATTTGCATTATTTTCGATTAGTTAAAAGAAATTAGATTTATATAGTATTCTTAAATCATTTGTGAAATATTAGAAACCCGGTTTTTCTAAAAAACCGGGTTTCTAGCACCTACCTTTCTCACGATTAATCTTGGATTGCTATAGTATTGAAAGTATTATTATTTCGTTATGGAATCGTAAATTAACCGGGTTTCTAGCATTAGTCCAAAATGTTAGCAATAAGCAACAATTGAAACCTTAATCGAATAACATTGCTCTACATTTAAATCATTACAGAATGGAAACAGCAAACAACAGTTTTATTTTTCCTCTCTATATTTTTTGTATTAATTATCAGCTATAGAAATAAATTATCAAAAATTGTCACTAACAAAGCCAATGTTGCGAAAAAACAATTCCCAATCCCCAATCCCCAATCCCCAATGCCCAATCCCCAATTACCAATTACCAAATTCACAATATCCCTCGATAATGAATAAAGGTTAATATTACTGCCCAGGAACCCAAGACAACTTTTATTGCAACCAAAAAATTTAATAATGGCAAAGTTCCACCGCTAAAAAAGGTACCTAATTCACCCATTGGTAATTCAAATCCAGATAGTTTAATTACAGACAATACAATAAAAATTAATACCGAAATCTTCTCCCATTTAGAAGCGTGCCATTTCTTATAAAGTGACTGCATCCATTCCGGTGAAGAGGTAATCGCTACCAAGCCAATGGCAGTACCACCGGCTACTCCAGCAGCAAAACCACCACCTGGGCTTAAATGTCCGCGAATTGCTAATTCAATACCTACCAAGGCTGCAATTGTCGCACCCAATCTGGCTAAAATAATCGAAGGGCGATCTGAAAAATGATAAATTGCACAAAATGGTCTTTCATTTGCCAACATATAGGTAGCTCCCATGATGGCAATTGTAAATACTACGACTTCAAATATAGTGTCGTAAAGTCGATTGCGAAAGATGATTCCAGATACTGCGTTGGGTACTCCACTATCGGCTACGACTGCTTGCACTATTGATATTGACAACTCTCCTTCTGGATTGGATACGAGCAACATTTTTACAAATAGCGCCATTCCACCAACTATATATATCCATTTCATAACCGCTGCTCCTGTAATTTTGGTAAATTAACATCTATTTGGGTTGCGTAATGCAAAACTGTTTGAGGGGATGTAAGTTCGGTTTGCATGATTTCGTAGATGCGCGGAATGCGAATCGTGGTTCGTAACGGTACTTCTGCATCTAAATGATGGGTACAGGTGGCATGAATTTCTTTTTCACTCAAGGCTCTTTGTAAAGCATGAATATCGTTATAAGGTACTAATTCCAATCGCATATGACGCTTGTTTAAAACTTTGCGGAAGTCAGCGGTTAATTCTATAAAAGCGGGTTCTTCTTGGAGATGATGGGCTGCATCCGCTAGCATTCCCACTCGCAAAACTAAGGAAGATCGCACCGCTACGGCATATAGGGTAATTGCTAATAAAGTACCCATCAAAGCTTCAGTTAAAGCTACATCCGCAGCACCTAAAACTGCATAAACTAAAGCGGCGATCGCCCCTAATATTCCTCTCAATGCTAAAGCATGATAAGGATTAACTTGGAATACTACCAAGCAGGAAGTTAAAGGTAGTAAAGCGACAATAATAAAAAGATAAATATCAAGATTTTGGTTCATTGTTATCTCCCTCACCGGAACAGTAAGCTAAAACATAACCGAGCATGGTGTTCCAAATTGCTAAAGTAATGATGGCGAGAACAAGTAACGGCCATTCTGCGGTTTTTTTGAATAGCAATCCGAAGACAATCAAAATCGAACCAAGAGTATCCGCTACAGAAAGACTGTGTAATTTAAATAATACAGCACGTTTCCCCATCAAAGGAAAAGTACCCCAAAACCAGAAAAAAATGCCTATACCAATAAAGAAATAGCTAATTTGATTAATATTCATAATGTTTCCCTTAACCTTTTAAGGATATGCGCTAACAACATTATTCCGGCATCACCTACGCTGAGGATAATTACTGCAACTACCCCAATCATCCAATCATCGCGGATTACCGAAACCACCATAGCAATAATGGCTGTTTTGGTAGAAATACTCGCAAATGCCAGCATTGTCTGCCAGATATTTTCATCTTTCCAAGCTTCATAAATTGGTATCAACAACGCTAGAAGCATGGTAAATAAAATGATCTGATTTAAATCAAGGCTTAAATCTATATTTATAGTCATAATCCTGTCCTCTTTGGTAACACCCGATGTACTTCATACCAACCATCTCGGCGATATTTATAAACGATTGTTTTGGGTGTAAAGGTAATTAAAAAGATATCTAAAAATATCAGTCTGTCAGAACGATTTGGTGGAATTTTCTCTAAAACTACATCTTCATGTTGATGGGGACGAAAAATAATTTCAAAAGCTTCAATATAAGCTTGAGGCACCGCTAACAGGATTTTACCTAATACAGTCAACCAATCTTTCAATACTTCTCGCGATGGATAACCGCGAGGTAAAGCAAAAGCAACAATTATACCGATAATTATGTTGGCAACGCTTAAATCAGATGTAAGCAGAAACCAGATAGTAAGTCTTAATATGAGATTCCCAACCATGAAAATGCCATCCAAAATAATAAAACTGCAACAAGACTCATCACACCAATTAGATGATCGAATTCTTCAAGTACGTGAGGTAATTTCAATTCTGTGCGTTTGAATATCAACCAATGCAGCAACCAACCTCCAGCTATAGTTAAAAGTGCTTTACCAACACTATCAAGGGTATAAGCTTGGGGATAAAGTACATTCGCCGTAACCAACCAACCAAGCAAAAGTACAATCGCTGCCCAAAAACCGGGCTTGGGTTTTTTCCCTTCCCCACGAGGTAGAAAAATAAATTTAGCGTATACTGTTGCTGTTCCAACAACCGCAACATTCATCGCAATTTCCTGCCAAGGCAATAAATTCTTCATTGTCAAAGCTTTAGCACTATACCCCGTTAGTAAAGGTAAACCCGAAATTGACAGACTACCTATAGCTAAAACAATCCAAGTAGCAGTAGGAATCGGCTTATTTTGTAATTCCTTTAAGCTCCGACTAGGTAAATTACCCGCAGTCAAAAACAGCGCCGCTTTTGCTAAACCGTGCCCTAAAGCGTAATATCCTCCTTGTAGAGGTGCAGCTAGAATCCAACCTAATTGGGAAATCGTACTTGAAGCTAATACCCGCTTGGTGTCATTTTCAAATAAAGCATATATAACTCCCAAAAAAGCAGTTGCAACTCCGAAACTCCTAACAATCGGATCTACTTCTTCAACGATTAACGCACACCTCACCATCGGATAAACTCCAGCTTTGACAACCACCCCCGATAGCAAAGCCGAAACCGGAGTCTCCGATTCCGAATGAGTCAACGGTAGCCACAATCCCGAAACAAAAACCCCTCCCTTAACCAAAAGCCCGACAAAAATCATAGCCAAAGCTTCCGGTGGTGCTTGACGTAAACCGTCATAAGTAAACGAATGATTCGCTTGATATACCAGCACCGCACCAATCAGATAAAACAGCATTGCCGTATTGCTGATAAACAGATATCGTAAAGCTACCCAAATCGAACGATCTGTGCGCGGATAGGCTACTAATAGAAACGCTGCAATACCGCTGACTTCCAAAGCCACATATAAACTGATAAAATCCGTACAGGCAAATGCTGCATTAACGCTACCATGCACGATCACAGCTTGAGTGTAGAAAAAAGCCGATTTATCGCTGCGCCAGCAATATAAGATAACCGCAGCAGTTACCAAAGCATTAGTTAATATAAAGTAACCGCTTAACTCATCGATGGATAAAGTTACCCCAAAATTATCCACCAATTTCAACGTTATCGGCGATCGCTCGATAAACAATACTAATGCATATAAAAAAGAGGTAATTGTCCCCAACAAAGCCAAATAGCGGTCAAGTTTGGGAATAAGATAAATGGTGAATCCTAGAAAAAAAGGCAGGGCTGCCCAAATAATGGTAATGATGTTCATGATGGTGTATTATTTTTCTCAATCTCATGACTTTCCAAAGTGGGATTATCCCGAGCCAACTTCATCACACCCACCAACATTAAAGCTTGAATCGAAAAGCCAATGACAATAGCCGTTAAAATTACCGCTTGGGGAACTGGATCTGCATAAGAGGGGTTATCAACACCTGTAAAAATCGGCGTTAATAAACCTTCGCTTGAGGCAACTGCTACATAATAAGCAATCACCCCCGTACTCATTACATCCATCGACACGATTTTCATCACCAAATTCTTTTTAAAGATGATGCCGAAAAATCCACATAATACTGTTGCGAGAATAAAAGCTTCTAACACAAGATTTGCTTTATAGGTAAAGTTTAGCTATAGTTATTTTCTAGCCTATGTATTATTTTTATTTATAGAAGTTTGATATATCTTATGGTAATGAAGATATACAAGAAACTATCAATTAAAATGATTTTTAACTGAGTAAAATAATACAGATGTTTTGTTAATAGTAGGCTCTGGTTTGAGATAGAGCGTTTTTCAGTCGTATTTCACATATCCCGATTTATATAGGTTTTTAAGAGAAAACCACTAATAAAAGCGTTTTTGTATGTGCGGGAAGCGATCGATATACGCATTGATTTTTATACTTCACCCTGTTCTTAATAATTGATTAATGATCTTATATATAGGATAAATGGTAAAAGGCGTTCAAGGCAAGAAATTGGTTTTAGAATGGGTAATGGGCATCGGGCATTGGGCATTGGGGATGGGTAGTTGGTAGTAGGTAGTTGGTAATTGTTGGGTGTGTGATGGGAGCTTTGTGATGCTTCGATAGATTTGGTTGGTAATTATAAAGAATGGTAATAGCGTCACGCAGCAACGGTAAACTTGGGTGAAATTGGAAATTCTAATAATTAAGGATTGTAATCAAATTCGCTGGTAAGTCTTAACCCAACTCGGTCATTTTCTGTAGCACCGACGATGAATATTTGTGTATAATCCCAAAAGCG
>JBCCLY010000141.1:0-8250 GCA_039026655.1 Cyanobacteria bacterium P01_C01_bin.38
TCTCACCCAACACTTGAGCCGAGCGTTCCCGGTAATTGTTAACTTGATTAGCTAAGTACTGGGTTATCAATCCCTTAGCTTCTTCCAAAAAAGCGACCCTATCGGCTATTTGTTCGTCGGAATTGGAAGCAATTGCAATTACATCTTGTTCGTTTAATGTAATTCCCATTGACTCGGATTGCTGTTGCACTAATTCTTGTTTATCGGTAGTGGTTAATGCTGTTTCTTCCCGTTCGGGTAACGTTACTTTAACGGTGTTTTCTTCCTCCTCAACTTCGGATAATTGGGAGGATTGCTTATCAATTAAATAATCCACAGCTTTACTCAAATCATCCTTGCTGGGATTATCCATATCTTCCATACCAAGGGAAATAGCGCAATCAATAAACTCTTGTTTAGTAAACCCTTGATAGCCTTTTTTGTACAATCGGTTGCGAGTAATATTTATAAATTTATTTGCCATGATTAATACTTCTACCAATGGTTAATTTATAATTATTTGGGTCGGCTGATTTCATCTCTACAGAGCGCTTATTAATTGCCCACTTACAAGCAATAAAAGCAACTAATGCTAAATCCTTGCTTTCGTAAAACTGGTCTTACTTATAGTTAATATCAGCTTTGTTAAACCAATAATACTTAGTAGAACGGGGGACATCTTTTAATTCAATTTGCAAGTAGTTAGCAAGGGAATTTAAAAAGCCTCTAACACTAAGCTGTTTGTCCATATCATAGAAGTGCTTAAATGCTTTCCATCGTTCGTCAAAGTTCTCACTTCTACCGCTAAATGTTCCGAACCGCTTTTTTAAATCGCCGATTAGAATAACTAACTTTTCTGCATTTTCTGACTCAACTTTAAAACCAAAGATTTGCTTTAAAGTGCTAACAACTCTACCCCAAGTAGCGTCAGAAACTTTTTTACCTACCTCTTTTTCATAAGCCTGCTTAAGCTTTCTATACTTAATCGAATAACTTTTTAATGGCACATTTACTCCTTGTAATTACGTAATAATGTATAAATTTAACTGCCTATCCTGATAATCTAAGGATTCTGAACATCAAAACTAATAGAATCTGGTATCTGATATAAACAATTAGTTAGACGACATCAATACCCTTAGACAATATTTAAAATCTGAGCAAAGATTAAGTTCAAAAAATGCTGATACCCTACGTAATACCTACTCTTTCAGCGATTTGGATTTTATTAGACACTTTTCAATACCCCGTGTAAAAGGCACTCTTAAAGCAGGATTTGAGACAGTCGAGCCAAGAACCTTACCGAATATATGTAAACATAGTTACTCGGTTTGCTGTACGTGTGTTGCCTCCATATCAGCATTAATCTTATTAAGAATTGCCGATGCTGCATTGATTAAAAATTCGGATTGATCGATACAGCATTGAATACTAGAAGCATCTTGAATCATTGCCATTGCTAATACGTTCGACGGTTCAATTTCGCAAACAATGTAATTCAAACTGCTTCTTATATTGTCCAGCAATCTATCAGTATCGTATTCAGATGTCGCTAAGTCTTTTAACTCACTCAATACGTCAATTAATGTTTTGATGTGGCGTTGATGTGCTTTTAAAAGTTCGGCAATCATGTTAATTATTCTCCTTAAATAAAAGTCTTATCGGGACAATCTTCACTTTGTTCTTTTGGGTGAATTGCACAGGGTAACAACTTATCCCCCGAAACGTAGATACATCCAAGGCAACTAGATTTAATAGCGTACATTTCTAGGTTCTCCCTGGTGATTTCTCCACAAGCACCTAATCTGGCAATCGCAGACCCGATACCAGGATGAATCGCTGATTGGCTTGCCAGCGTTTTGATTCGTAGAAGTCTTTTAGCGGTCGTGTTGTTTCCCTCATATTTTTTGTACTCTGGGTGACTGTCATTATTTGATGTCGTTCCTAAAGCGTGACTTCCTCGCATCGAGATGGTTGTTGTTGGGTGATTGTCATGCAGCATCCTTTCTCCCATGCAGGCTATAGGTATCACCGCTGATTGTCTTGGCGAAGCAGTTTTTGCTGTTTCAGTTGTTGGGATAATCGATGCACCCATTACGCAGACTTTGTTAAAAGCCATCTTGGGCATGAAAAAAATTTTCTAAATGAAACAATGCTACCATATAAACGCATTCTAATTAAATGGCGATTATATGGCAATGCCCTTTTATGGAACTCATGAGGATAAAATCAACAGGGTAAAAGCAATGAATGAATGGATGAGCAAGAAAATCACAATCGTGCTACCTGATGCAATTCATGAGGATTTAGCAAAATGGGCTGACCAAGAAGGTCGTGCTACGGCTAACTTGGCAAGCTTCTTAGTCGAACAATCCGTGAGAGTAAAATTTCCCAACAAATATCCATCACCGTCGAGCGGTAAAGGAGGGGAAGGTTAACCAAAAAAATTGTCCACTTTTTTTAACAGTCGCCGTCTAGTTGAACGGAAACGAAGGGATACTCTTCAAGAGTTTTTGTAGAGCCTTCAATACGACGAGCAGCTGTATATAAAAAGTTAACGTTAATCAAATATAGTTTTTTTAGTTCCAGACAGATCAAATATGATCGAATTCACTGTAAAATAATGCAGTTAATAGCAGTAGACTTGACAAATTTTTTCTAGCACATTGATAGTCAGTCTACACTCCGAATAACGAAACAAAAATTCACATTTATCAGGAGGCACAAAAAAGCAGGCAACAAGTTAATAACTTTTATCGCCTGCAATATGTAGAAATTCATATTAATTTTTTTAAAAGTTAGGAGGCGGGTAAAGTCGTCAACAACTAAGAAGTGGTTGAAACTGTAGGAGGTGGATACCACATCGAAGTTCGCAAAAAGACGTACTTGTGCCACGCCATCGCCGCTCATCTTTGGAGGAGACGTATCCACGCCTTTGGAGAAGGGAGGAGGTCGCCGCCGTAGACATTCATACACATATCTTACTACAGTAAGTGGTCAAAAGATATGTGTTAGGCGGGGATTTTTTGTCAATTTTTGGAAAAATATCTTTGTTCCGTAGCTCCGTTGTTGATTAAATTCACCAGACCCTATGGCAGACGGAGACTACAAGACAGCGTTACACGACACTTACCTTTTATAAAATAAGAGCTTTAAGTATTGCTGTTTATAACGTGGTTCCAAAACTAACTGGTTCGCTAACGAGAAACTGACATTAATCCTGGCTCATAATTTGAATGTAACTCATTCACTAGTGAGCTATAAAGCCCAATCCAAGCACGCGGTGGTACAGCAACCCTCCTCCAAAGACAGCAATATTCGCAAACTTTGGAGAAATAATAATGGTCTGTTACGTATCTACCCAAACACAACAAAACAACCCTCAGTTCAAATACCCAATACTTTTTGTAAAGGACTCCTTCTTAGTCACGCAAGACTTGAAGCTGCTGTTTGATGTACGCGAGTTTTATGACGTAGAAGATTCTGCTGATAGACCAATATACATCTTCTCAGACCGGGAAACACCAGAAGTAGCAATTAGAAAATTAGCTTGGCATCTGGGGGAAGACGTACAAATTTACAGCAGTCAACAACCGCTCGAATACCTTTGTTCTGAAGGAATTCAATCAGCAAAAGAATTATTTAACCAAATTTTTGAATATTCGCTCTCATACTCCGATTGGGCTGCTCGTAAAGAAACGGAAGCGCTCGCGATTGGAGAAGCACAAGAAATAGCTCGTGCAGTTTACAATTCTTATAAAAATTCCCTTCTCACCCGAACGGAACTCGATGGGGAAATCGCCAAATTATCGGCAAGAATAGATGATAAAGCAAGCTACCAGTGGAGTAAATTTGTGCGCTCGCTAGAAGCAGAATTTAAGAAAGAATTAATCGCCAGGGGAATTGTCAAGGAAGCGGACTTGAGAAAAGAATTAACCGCCTTAACAGAAGTTAATGACCATCTGACTCGTGAAATACAAATTAACCAGCTAGCAGCAGCTTACGGTTATCCAGCAAAAACAATATATAAAATGCTGGTGGAGTTAGAAAAGCAGCTAACTCTTGTAGAAGACGCTATTGATAATCGTTCCGAAGTTGAAAATCTTTTAGATTTAAGCAATCTTCAATTAGATTTAAGCAATTTCCTGCCGTCAAAGTTGGCATATCCCCTCAAGCAGTATTGCCAGTGGTTGAGCATCAAAGAGGAAGTTATTTTATTAACTTTGCTCACAGCCACATCTTCCCTACACGAAGCTGGGACAACAATTACGCTTCAGAAGCGTCAAAATTTCACCGTACCTCCCACAATCTTTGCTGGAATTGTGGCGGAATCGGGGCAGAAAAAATCGCCCATAACCCGTCAAATGATTACTGCTCCACTAGCGAAGTTGGATTCGGAAGTGCAAGCGAAATATTTTGAAGAGAAAGAGCAATACGAAACGGATTTAGAAGAATGGGAAGCGGACAAAGCAGCAGCCAAGCAAAACAAACAACCATTTGACGAACCAAAACCGGAGGAGCCAAAACCACCATCGAGTTTCTGGTTTACCAACGCGACTGGGGAGGGAATGAAGAAAGAAGCCCAGAATTATCCCGATAAAATACTCTTTGGGTTAGTTGACGAATTGGCAGGATTGTTTAATGCCCAAAACGCTTATCGTGGTGGTAAAGGTTCCGACCGTCAAGAACTACTTTCCTGTTACGACGGATATCGCTTTAATGACCTCAGAAGCGGTCAAAGCAGAAAAGGACGGGCTTATTTGTCGTTGTTTGGCACAATCCAACCGGACGTTCTCAAAAATATTATGCGGGATTGTTCCGATCCCGACGGTCAGTGGTCGCGATTTCTTTTTGTACAGCAACCGTTAGTAGCATCCGAGCTACCAGATGAAGAAGAAGGGGGAATTGACATTACCAACTTAATCGCAGGAATTTATAGAAAATTAACATTAGTTCCCGCAACCGAATACCGCTTATCTAAAGAAGCTTTTAAGCTTTATCAACCTTGGTATAACGAATTAGAGCAAAAACGGGTTAATGACCCCATACCGGGATTAAGGGCTGCTTACTCAAAAGCAGAAGGCTATACGGGCAGACTCGCTTTAAATCTCCACGTACTGCACGAGCTAAGTTTGGGAGTTACCCCCAGCCCAGAAATACCAGTAGAACGGATGCGAGAAGCAATTAAAATAATGAAATTCTTCTTAGGACAAACAAAACGCTTCTACTCGCAATTTGACGACGGTATCGCACCACAAATAACTAAAATACTTGAACTTTCCAACCGGAAGGGATGGTTAAAAGCCAAAGACGTGCAATTAAGTTATCAAACTTCATATCGTCCCAAACCCGATACCGTGCGTCAATGGTTTATCCAAGCGTCCGAACTAGGTTTTGGTCAAATACGTGGTACTGGCAAGAAACTTGAATTCCTAACTTCTACCCAAAATCAAAAAGTAGATAAAGTAGATAAAAGTAGACAAAAAGTAGATGACTCCAGAACCGCTGAACAGATTGATAATACTAGCGTTGAGAAAAAAGTAGATACAGTAGATGAAAAAAATAAGGCATTTTTGAATAATTCTTCCGCGTTGGACAATCGATCGCCAGTTGAGGAAATAAATCCGGTTATCCCGAAAGTAGAATATGAGTCAACTTCTTCGATTGAAGAGGACAATCAGCCACCACCAGTAGAAGAAATAAGCACAGTAATCAATTACGCAGAAGAATCTTTAACTGATTTAACAATTGAGGACAATCAGCCACCACCAGTAGAAGAAATAAGCACAGTAATCAATTACGCGGAAGAATCTTTAACTGAGGAGACAGTAGAAGACAATCAACCACTAGTTGAGGAAACAAACCCAGTTGCTCAAAAAGTAGATATACTACCCAGTACAGAATCTACCAAATCTACCTTATGCTCAAAGCAAGATATAGAGCCAGATACAACGGTAGAAGAACCATCTACTGATAATCTACTTTCATCTACTGAATCTACCGATAAAACAAAACCTGAGAACGACAAGATTGCCTCCACAACGGAAAAACCGGGTGTTTCCGATCAAAAACCACAACCCGCAACAACCTCCCAAGCGACTGTGTTAAACAAGCAGCCACAATCCAAAACCAATTTTCAAGCTAAAAAAGGCAATGGTGTAAGTTCTACCGAACATAAAAACAAACCCACAACACAACCCAAAACCAAAAATCAAGTTAACCCCAGTAATGGTGTTGCAAATTCTACAGTTCCCACTTCTTCCCAGCGAGAAAAAACCATATTTCCAGTAGAGAATTACTCAAATGAAACTGAAAAGCGCGATTGGGATGGTACAAAACATGATTCT
The DNA here is from genome assembly GCA_039026655.1 of Cyanobacteria bacterium P01_C01_bin.38. Lineage (GTDB taxonomy): Bacteria > Cyanobacteriota > Cyanobacteriia > Cyanobacteriales > Nostocaceae > Rivularia. The sequence goes on from JBCCLY010000141.1 coordinate 6,327, forward strand.
GCTTGGGATGATGGTTCGGCATTCCCCCGCTAAATAATTGCGATTGTTAAATTAGGAGTCAATATAACATCACAATTAATTGTGCTAAAACACGAATAATAAACGGGGCATCACGGAGAAAGTAGGTTAATAATATATTTGGACGGAAACCAGGAGCGGGAATGCCCTTTAATTGCCATGCTCGCCCAAGCGCTGTCCAAAAAAAACTCCCGCACATAGCGTTTGGGGTGTTGGGGGTAGTAAAAATTATTCGTCGATAATATAAATGACACAATCATTTATTGAAAACAGCACCACCGCAATCGCTAACTTTACCGAAGAGTTGATTCTACGGGATTATCAAGAAGAAGTCATAAAAAATGTTTACAATTTTTTTTCGCTTGGTAAAAAGCGCGTTCTAGTTTATGCTCCCACCGGAGCGGGTAAAACGGTTATCGCGTCAAAGATTATCGGCGACTATGTAAACATCGGTAAAAGGGTATTGTTTCTTGTACATCGCGGTAAACTAGTCAAGCAGACAACACAAACCTTAAATAAATTTTTTGGCATTGAACCGAGCATTATTTGGGCAGATTATGCAAAGCCCGATTACACAAAATCGGTTCAAATAGCAATGCTACAAACTATTAGAAACCGAGAACTTCCCCCAGATATTGATTTAGTTGTCTTGGATGAAGCGCATACGGCTTCTTATCACAAAGTTTGGCGACGAATTTTAAATACCTACGCAGGTAAAATTTGGTGTCTTAATAAAAAAGTTGATTTCTTGGGATTGTCCGCATCTCCGTGGAGGTCTAAAAGCAAGGAAGGGTATTGTCAATATTTTGACAATATAGTTAAAGCACCTTACCCCAGCCAATTAATACAAAGAGGTCACTTATCTCGCGCTCGTCAGTTTGGTTACACCCATTTAATAGATGAAAGCAAGCTAAAAAGTAAAGACGGTGAATTTACTCAAACAAGTATGGCTGAGGTATGCGATGATTCCTTTAACACAGAACTAATTAAAATTTATCTTGATAAAACGATTGATAGTAACCGTAAACCAATTGCCTTTTGTGCGACGGTGAATCAAGCTGAAAATTTAGCACATCAGTTCCAACAACACGATATTGAAGCTAAATGTATTATTGGTGATACTTCGGAAAAGGAACGCGATGTCATTTTTCATGAGTTTAGTAACGGTAAGACGCAGTTAATTAGTAGCGTAGGTGTTCTTTGTGAAGGTTTTGACGAACCAAGTGTAAACGCTATTCTGGTATGCCGTCCGATAAAATCTAGGGCGTTGTGGGTACAAATTTGTGGGCGTGGATTGCGAGTATTTAAAGGTAAAGAAGATTGCTGGTTTTTTGACTTTTGCGGAAATATACGGCGTATTGGAATGCCCACGCAGAGTTTTGAATTAAAGCTTTGTCCCGACGGAAAAGAAGATCCACCAGAAGAAACTAAAACTTGTCCTCAATGTGGATCGGAAATAAACAAGTTTCTCGCCGTATGCCCTTACTGTGGATGTGAATTCATTGGCTTTAAACCTAAAGTTAAAAGACGCAAGCGTAAGTTTGAAGAAGTGCTTACACCCGAGCAGAAAAAACAAGTTAATTTCCTCAAAACCAGTGCTATAAACAGTTTTGACAAGCAAACAGGAATAGATAGATTAGAAGATAAATTTAAAGAGAAATATGATTACTATCCTCCGGTAGATTGGTTCGATGGACTATTATTCGGTCACGTTGATGATAATTTCATGGGTTGGGAAGAAAGCGTTCAAATATTGTGGAGATATTTACTTAAAACAACTTTAGATACCCCAGAGAATAGGAAATTAAATAAGCATCGCATTGAAAGAGAATTCAAAAGTGCTATAAACTATTCCCGCAAAATACTTGTAAATCGCTACACTGGCAATGATATTAATGATGAACAA
>JBCCLY010000142.1:0-8225 GCA_039026655.1 Cyanobacteria bacterium P01_C01_bin.38
GATCGCCTTTTGCCCTTCTTCTGTCAGCAACAATTTTGTATAAGCATTACCAACTTGCTCTTGCTTACCATTATTCTCTTTGGTAACTACAAACAATTTACTCCGGAGTGGGTAACTACCGTTCTTAATCGCTTTTGTATTTACCCGATTGCGCTTTTGCGGGCACTGGTTTACTTCTACTAATTTTCCAACATACGGAGTAACTAAATTATCTAAACTATTGCCCAAAGCTAAGGGTTTTACCGTACATTGAGGCACGATTGCCCGCGCCGAGCCAAAATACACGCCGCCTTTATTTTCATTGACTTTACGTAAAGCTGCTGTAGGAGAATAAACATATTGAATATTAGCAGCTAATTCTTGCTCGTCTAATTTACCGTCAAATAATGTTAAGTTCACATCTTCTGCATTCTCAGAAAAAGGCGTTATCGGTAAATCCTCTCCTCCTAATTCTTTCCAATTAGTAATCTTACCTAAATAAATTTGCTGTAACTGTTCGACGGTTAAACCAGAAACCTCAAGCCCTGGATTTACTGCTACCGCTACCCCATCAGTAGCAACCTGACGTTGCTTAAGCGCAAAACCTTTTTGTTGAGCTAAAGCGTATTCCGATTTTGTAAGGGGACGTGACAACTGAGCAAAATCTATTTCTCCATCCAACAACATCTCAATCGCTGCCCTAGAAATAGAAGTATCCCCTTGAGGATGAGTATATTGCAACTGTAATTCCGGGCGATCGCCTTGAATTAAAGAATTTACAATTTGCCGAATTGGTGCCCAAGCAGCACTTCCACTATATTGAAACGAACCGATGGGGACATTCCTTACCGTTTTAAAGCTTGAAGCGGCAGTATCAGAAACTGGATCTATCCCTTCGGAGGCTGTGGTGCTGCTTCCCGGTTGTAAATACTGCCTTACCAACAACCACAATCCTCCCATGACAAGGATTGTCAGCACTTTGCCAATAATTAAACCTTTGACTAACTGGATGGAATCTCTACTAAGAGGAATAAGCTTTTTGGTAGTATTGTTCATACTTATGACGATTTTATGACGATAATTTTTCTAATCTTATTGACTTAGAGCGTAACTTCGAGTAATTAATTTATTAAGTATATTTCCTTACTTCTTACAAATTTTTTCTATCTTTAATAAAAAAATAGATATATCTTTCGGTTCTTTTACAAAAAGTATTGCTAACTAAAATATGAATTATATATAGGTAGATTCTACTTACATAAAAATACTTAATAAAAGCATTATAGGTAGCATAAAAAACAAATATGATAGGTAATTTAATATGTAATCGCTATCAGGTAATTCAAATTATTAATCAAGGAATGTTTTGTCAAACCTATATAGCCCGTGACATTACTATTACTGATTATCCCACTTGTGTTGTCAAACACTTTCTACCTAGCGATAGAATTGCACTGCCAGTAAAAACTCGCAGAAGGCTATTTACACGCGAAGTTAAAGCTTTGATGAAATTAGACAGCTATGAGTATGTTCCACATCTTTTAAATCATTTTGAATACAATCAAGAATTCTACTTAGTACAGGAATTTATTCAAGGACATTCTTTAAGCACAGAATTCAAAGTGGGCAAACGCTGGAGCGAAACTCAAGTAATTAAATTACTGCAAGAAGTTTTAAATATTTTGGTTTTCGTTCACTCTCAAGGATTGATTCATCGCGATGTCAAGCCAAGTAATATTATGAGACGCGAGCAAGACAATAGATTAATCTTGATTGATTTTGGTGCGGTGAAGCCAATGTGGAATGAATTGGTTAAAAATCAACACATTGCTGAGAGTACAACTATTGCAATTGGCACACCGGGCTATATGCCTTACGAACAACATCAAGGAAAACCAGTACCTAATAGCGATATCTATGCTCTCGGTACGATTGCTATCCAAGCACTTACAGCTGTTCATCCAGTAGAGCTACCAAAAGATCCAAATACCGGTGAAATTGTTTGGCGACATTTGGTTCGTATTAATAAAAGATTAGCTTCAGTAATTAACAAAATGGTATCCTACCATTCTCAAGACCGATATGAGTCGGCGATAGTTGCACTCGCCGCACTGATGCAGTTAAATAATTCAAATTGTACTGCTTCATCTACAAAGAATAACTCGATTTTGGCAGCAGTTGAGTTAGCACCACAATTAAATGAATTCAGTTCAAAACCGACCGATGTAATAGTATCAGGAGAATTGTTACCATCAGCAGTAAGCGATTTCGACACAACGTGGAACGATCAAATGACGACAGCATCAGAAAGCGATACGATTGTTTCGATTTTTCCTCACAAATCAGCTTTGTTCATCGGCTTGGTAATAGGTATAGTTTCCGGTTTTGGTTTAATGGTTATCAGCTACTTGTCAATACAGACAATTGACTCGATTAAAATACAAAACCTGCAAATAAAAAATCTTCCATCTCGTTAAGGGAATGGGGAATGGGGAACAGGGAATAGGGAACGGGGAAATAATCACTCCTGCCGTTAGAAAATTAGGTATTATAAAACATTCAACGAGAGGGGGAAGAGGGGAAGAAAAAAGGAATTATCCGGCGGTTGAAACCCTTAGATGCCTTTAAAACATCCTCTAAAATTAATTAATATAGCCAATTTCCGTATTTGTTAAATACAATCTTGTGGGATAGAGAGCAGCGCGTTGCCGGGGTTCCCCCGGTTGTAGCGACTGCGGGGCATCCCTGCCCGTCCGAATTTCACTAACTTTTTTTGTATTGCATTCAACTGAAAACCACTATAATATCGTCCCTCTTCCTGTTCCCTGTTCCCTTTTAAAATCTAAAATTGTATTTATGGAATCTGAAAAATCCTGGTATATTATCAAACGCTCTACCCAAAAATGCGAAATCGTCTCCAGCGAATCAGCATCTGAAGACGATACACAGATTATAGAAAAATGGGGACCTTTCAATTCAAAAGAGGAAGCAATATCCCGTCGTATTGGGTTAATTAGGACGGGAAAATGCCAGCCAGCTTAAAGAGTTAGGAGTTGTGAGTTAGGAGTTAGGAATTATGAATTAATAAATTCACTTTCATACAATTCAAGAAGAAGAGATATTAACTCCTAACTGAAGAGAAGATATAATTTCCTTCTGGCACAATAAATAAAAATGCCTCTCTACAAGCTTAAAGTTGCTAACTCTTAACTCCTAACTCCTAACTCCTAACTCTTAACTCCTAACTCCTAACTCCTAACTCCTAACTACTTTCTCTCGGCTCGAACATTACCTTTTTCAGCAACTTGTTTTTTCAATTGTTCTATTGCTTTGGCAAATTGAGGATCTCTTAAGGTAGCTAATTTATCACGTTCTTTGAGCCATAAATTCTGACGCTGTTCGTCGCTTAACTCAACTTTGATATCTGGTTTAATTCCGGCTTTATTAATATCTTTACCGCTAGGGGTATGATATTTAGCAATCGTAACTGCTACTCCGGAACCGTCATAAAGGGGACGTACCGATTGTACTAAACCTTTACCAAAAGTCTTGCTACCGACTAAAACAGCACGCTTATTATCTTGCAACGCACCGGAAAGGATTTCACTAGCACTAGCACTTCCCTTGTCTACCAAAACTACTAATGGTTTTTCAGTGAGCGATCGCCCACTTGCGGCTTCTTTCTCGACAAGTCCCTTGCGGTCAATGGTGGAAACAATAGTACCATCCTTGAGCCACATCCGGGCAATTTCGATACTAGAGAATAATAAACCGCCTGGATTATTACGTAAATCCAGAACGTAACCATCAACGTTTTTCTTCTCTAAATCTCTAATAGCTTCGCGCATTTCCTTGGAAGCATTCGCGCTGAATTGTTTGAGACGAATATAACCAGTTTTACCCGCAGGAGTTTGTTTTAGAGAATAATCAACCGGATGAATTTCGATTTTTGCTCTAGTAATTATATAATCTTTAGGTTTTTGTCCGCTACGAGAAATAGTTAGCCTAACCTTACTTCCGGGTTCCCCTCGAATTAAAGTTACAGCTTCGCTGGTATCCATTCCCTTAGTACTTTTGCCATCAATTTTAGTAATGACATCTTTTGCCAAGATACCGGCTTTAAAGGCTGGGGTATCTTCCAATGGTGCAATAACGGTTAACTTTTTAGTATCTTCGTCAAGACCAATAGTAATACCAACACCAGTTAGTTCCCCAGAAGTATCCACCTGCATATTCTTGAACTCTTTGGGGTCCATAAAGCGGGTGTAGGGGTCATCCAGCTTTTTAAGCATTTCCCGGATGGATTTGTAGGCTTGCTCTTTGTCAGTGTATTTTTTATCCAAATACTCTTTACGAACAGCCTGCCAATCTACCTGGTTAAAAGTACCATCTACGTATTGGCGGTAAATAATTTGCCAAACTTCATCTACTATCTCTTTAGGACTTTCTTTAAATAAGGCTTGTCCTTGTGGAAGGTTTACAAGACCTGCGACGGCTATCGTTGAAAGCGTCACGGCTGTAGCACCTAAAACAAGTCCACTTTTTCTAATCACCATATTACAGCTGTGCCAGACTGAAATTTACACGCGTCAGTATGCTCAATCTAACACAGCCTAAGACTATACAGACTGAGCATAATTTGTTATTTCGGTAAAAATTTACATGAATCCGGCTAGCTTTACGGCATAGCGCAAAACTAGCAAGATTTTTCTGCAAAAGTTTTTTTTGTTTAATCTGGTTCTACCCAACGTTCATCTGCTTTGATCAAGTTTATCAATTCCTCCACGCCTTTATCTTCGGGAACTCTTTTAATTTCCTCTTTTCCCCTGTAAAGAGATATAAAACCAGGACCCTTGCCTACATACCCATAATCAGCATCAGCCATTTCTCCAGGTCCGTTAACGATGCAGCCCATAACAGCAATATCCAATCCCGTAAGATGGCTGGTTGCTTCGCGAACTTTGTGTAGCACTTCCTCTAAATTAAACAAAGTGCGACCGCAGGAAGGACAAGCGACATATTCTACCATCGTCTTCCGCAATCCTAAAGCCTGTAAAATACTGTAGCAAACTGGAATTTCTTTTTCAGGAGATTCAGTTAGAGAAACGCGAATTGTATCGCCAATACCATCGGCTAACAAAGTAGCAATTCCCGCAGTAGATTTAATGCGTCCGTATTCCCCATCACCGGCTTCAGTAACACCTAAATGTAGCGGGTAATCCATACCTTCTTCATCCATTCGCTTCGCCATTAGCCGATATGCAGCCAACATTACCGGTACTCGCGAAGCCTTCATTGAAATTACAATATTACGAAAATCTAAAGATTCACAAATACGAATAAATTCCAGCGCTGACTCTACCATTCCTTCGGGAGTATCGCCATAGGTAAACAGCATTCGTTCGGCAAGAGAACCGTGATTTACCCCGATTCGCATAGCTTTCCCTTGGTCACGTAATGAAACCACTAAAGGTTCCAGAGTTTTGGCTATTTTATGGCCAATTTCATCGAATTCAGATTTAGTATACTCAGTTCTATTAGGGTCTGATTTTTCAAAAACGTATAGCCCCGGATTAATCCGTACCTTTTCAATATGCTTAGCAACCTCCAAAGCAATTTTCATGCCGTTATGGTGTACGTCGGCAACAATTGGCACATCTTGATAAGTTTGCTTTAACTTTTGTTTAATCTTTCCTAAAGCTCTAGCATGAGCAATACTAGGTACAGTAACTCGGACAATTTCGCAGCCGATTTCATGTAAGCGACGAATAGCCGCCACAGAACCGTCAACATCAAGAGTGTCCTCATTAATCATCGATTGCACCACTACGGGGTATCCTCCCCCGATAGTCACATTTCCAACCCTTACTGGACGGGTTTTGCGCCGCTTAATGGTAGTTTCAACCATCGGCGGAGTAGATACGGTATTAGTTGTTGGATTTGGCAGGGTTTGCATAACCTGTTTCAGTAAAATTCTGTAGCGAAGATATCAAATTTTCAAACATTCTGTTTTTCAGATTGCCATAATTTAAGCGGTTTAGATGTTAATTTTCTTGGTTAAAGTTAATAATTTGGATAAAACAGATTTATGATTGCACGCACTTAGGTAATTATCTAGATACAGGCTATACAATAACCGTTTTAGGAAAAATAATTCAAATTACTATTGTAGAGACGTAAAATTTTACGTCTCCCGACAGTTTGTAGGTTGGGTTGAGGGACGAAACCCAACAATAGAGCATATTTAATGTTAATTCGGACGGGCAGGGATGCCCATCCCACAAGAGGTTATAGTTTGTAGGCTGGGTTGAGGAACGTTCACCGCTAGGTGTGCCTTCGGCACAACCCAAAAAAACAGCTTAATGGAACCGAGCGCGCCGCCCTCCGGGCACCTCTCTCCTTATTAAGGAGAAGGGAAATTGTATTGCATCCAACTGAAAACCGCTATAAATCTAGGTTTGTATTGATTTACACTTCATCCCACCCAATCAAAAAACTAAATATGAAAAATAAACCAATTCAAATTATACCAATAAAGCAGCATCAAATTAATGAAGTAAAGCAATTAATAATTACAGTATGTTTATAAATTTGGAATAGATTATTAACAGAAGATGATTTTAAAAGATACGATTCAATGTCAGATATTGAAGAAATAGAATCTCATTATTTTGGAAACAACGGCACATTTTTAGTATTGCTCGACGAAAATCGAGTTGTAGGTAGTGGAGCTATCCGAAAACTTGATAATGAAACCTGCGAATTAAAGCGAATGTGGTTTCTCAAAGAATATCGAGGGAAAGGTTATAGTTTGCAAATGGTTCAAATGCTATTTGATTTTGCAATAAAAGCAGGATATAAAAAAGTTAGACTTGATTTAGCTAATGAGGAGCGTCAATCGCGAGCGTTGGAATTTTATCGAAAACTTGGCTTTTATCCCATTGAAAGATATAACGATAGCCCGTGTGAAGTATTTATGGAAATGTACTTAATATAGCTAATGTTAAAAAAAAACATTGTAGGGTGCTGTGACGGTTACGATAGCTTATTAAATGTAACGAGAAAATTCGATTTTACCGTCACGCACCAAGCAGAAATTATCATAAAATCGTAAATTATCAAATAATTATGAAACACCAAACCAACATTGAAAAATACGATAGTTCCCTAAAAGCATTGGCAGAAGACATCGGAAATTTAAGATATGATGCTTTGGCTGAATTCTTAAAATTATTGTCCGATAAAATTAACCAAGATGCAGAAAAAGACTTATCTAGAAATAGAGTTAAATTAGCAGCTTGTTTAAAAGAATGTTCCTTAGAATTGAATCAAGCATCGATCGCGATCGATAAAGCTTGGGAAATATGTGAGCCTTATTGTCGGGAAGAAATTGAATGAAATCAAAACAAGCAAATTTTAAATTAGCAATTATCATTCCTAATACTTCCGTCAGGCATAATAGTATTGCAGAAAATAGCATTATCTAAATAAGCACGTCGTAAATCAGCACCTCTTAAATCGGCATTAGTGAAATTAGCATTATCAAGCTCAATATCTTTTAAATCAGCGTCTCTTAAATCAGCATTTGTAAAATTAGCGTTTTTCAAGTCAGTACATATAAAAATTGTACCTCTCAGATTAGTTCCAGTAAAATTGACATTGGTTAAATCAAGCCTACTAAGATTACAACCGTTTAAATCAAGTCCGCTTAAATCAGCATCTTCATGTAATCTAATTAAACCTGATGGTTGATTTCCTTCTGAGTCGTAAAATTCTTCGTCACTCTCGTAAAGAGTATCGCTTACATCGACACCCATTTTGATCAAGTAAATCAAATGCTCTTTTTCTAAAACTGCACGTTTGAAACTAACATTTTGAAAACTTTGGAAATGTTTAAATAAGCTAAAAGAAGGAAAATTATGAAAATTTGCTCTTTCCCATTTTGTATTGTTGAGAACTGAACCATCAAAAGAAGTTTCGACTAATAATGATTGACTAAAATCGGCACCAGTATAATCATTATACTCATATACTCCACGATACTTATCTACACCTCTTAAGCTAGCACCTTTAAAGTTACAATACTGAATAAATTGACGGCAAAAATTCACTCTATCAAGATTAGCTCTTTCAAAGTTTGAATAGCTTATTTCAGCAAACATTAAATTTGCATCACTTAAATTAGTGTTGCTAAAATTACAATTTTTTAGAGTACTACCTTCAAAATTTGCATTCGTTAGATTGGC
>JBCCLY010000143.1:0-8196 GCA_039026655.1 Cyanobacteria bacterium P01_C01_bin.38
TTTATTTTATTTGTTCGCAGACCAGAAGCTAATGCTGTTTGGGGAGAAGCACATTTAAAACTGTATCAAATTGCTCGTAATGCTTTACCAAATTTTCCTCTTACTAAATGTTCTTTTATGGTTCTCAATCGCACTAAAGCTAGTGTGGAAGGTGGTGATAACGGCTACCGCTGCCATAAATTACAGACAGAATTAAAAGAAACACCAATTCGAGTTGCAAAGTGCGTTGTTGCCGATTGTTCCGATTCTGAAGAAGTTTTTACTGAAGTTTTAGAGCCAGTTATTGATTGTTTAGTTGATAACGTAGAGTCAATTGAAAGAGAATATAAACGGGAATGCGAACTACAATTAGATACACTTCACAAAAATATCAATATTGAATTAGACAAAGCTAGTTTGGCTTTAACTCGGTACGGTGATGGGGATTTATTATTTGAACAACTATTTGAGCAGTTTTGGTGTAAATTAACGAACGACTTAGAAAAATTATTAGCAGAGCTAAGAGAAAATAGAGATAGCTTAGACAGCGAATTTGAAGCAAAAGTAAAAAATGCGATTCAACGATGCCAAATGGATATGGTAATTCCTAGATCCACTGAAGAAATTGCAGAACGTCGTCATTTGTTTGGGTCTTACGACACTGCTTATAACGAGTTTTTACATGAAATACGTACCAATTTTTTAGAGAATTTCTTATCTTTAGATCGAGCAATGCAGCTTTCATTAGAAAACAGAAAATATTTAGTTATAGAAATCCTTAAATCTTATCTAGGAGAACTTGTAAACTCGGATCAAATTGATTTTCTGCAAATTATATATAAACTTCTTCCAGATAATGCCAGCAATCTCAAACTAGGTTTTCAGAAGCTGTATGAATTCGATGTTTCCAATGCTGGAAGAATTATTCGTCTTATTAGACTTAATATTGATAAACTCAAGCCAGATAATAACCAATTTGCTTTAGATGAAAGCACAGGTGAATTTCATATTGAAGAACAAATATTAAATACATTACAGAAACTACATCAACAAGCAACCGATAAATCCGAACAAGCTTTAAATCAAATACTTTGCGAACCTTCTACAGATGCTTATTTTATGGTAGAAGAATTTGTCGATAGAGCGATTCGCGCTAAAAACGTAAAATTAGAATGGCGAATTTTTCTGCGTAAAGAATCTTTTAAAGTTTGGTCGGAATTTGGAAAAATAGAACAGCGCCTTCAACAGCAAAAAACTTGGAGAGCATTGGTTGAACGTGCTAAAGAAGTTAATGGTTTATTAAAAAGTAGGTAATGAGTTAGGAGTTAGGAGTTAGGAGTTAGGAGTTAGGAGTTAGGAGTTAGGAGTTATCAGTTAGGAGTTATCAGTTAGGAGTTAGGAGTTAGGAGTTATCAGTTAGGAGTTAGGAGTTAGGAGTTATCAGTTAGGAGTTATCAGTTATCAGTTATCAGTTATCAATTATCAATGCCCCATTCCCAATGCCCCATTCCCAATGCCCGATGCCCCATTCCCTAAAAATTAAAAAGTTAAGAGTTATCAGTTATAACTCTTAACTTTTAATTGAATTAATTTTGGTTTGCGATGAATTTACTTGCGCGTGTCCGAAATATCTTCTAAAAGACCTCCACAAGCATCAACAAGTAAATTTACAACTTGGTTAAAGCCTTCTGTTCCTCCATAATAGGGGTCAGGAACTTCTTTTAGAGAGTGACTGCGACAGTAGTCACACATCAAGCGCACTTTTTCTTGATATTCCCCGCTCGAATCCATAGAAAGAATATCGCGATAATTCTCCTTATCCATTGCCAAAATCAAATCGAAATTTTCAAAATCCGATGATTCAAAGGCTCGTGCATTTCCGCGAAGTTTAAATCCTAAAAGGTTATTCGCAGCAGCACTCATGCGAGAATCTGGGGGACTACCGATGTGATAACTTGATGTTCCGGCAGAATCACACACAATAGAATTACTTAAATCAGCTTTTTCTACCAGGTGATTCATCACATTTTCTGCGGTTGGCGAACGACAAATATTACCCAAGCAGACGAATAGCAGCTTATAAGCCATAATCCAATCAGTATTCCCGTGCAAAGTTTTGCAATTTCTAGCATTGTAGAATGCTGATGCAAGCCTTAACTTTCATATTGAAAATTAAACTAAAATCCGGGAAGTTCTAATCCGCTAGTCAAATCTTCCATGCGATCGCGCATGGTAGCAGTGGATTTATTGTAAGCATCTGTCATTGCTGCTGTTACCAAATCGGAGAGTACTTCTGCTCCTTCATTCATTGCATCGGGAGAAATTTCTACTCGTTTGGGTTCTTGGTTTCCACTAAGAATCACTTTCACCATTCCACCACCAGATTCTCCCTGGATTTCCATTTGCTCCAATTCTTCTTGGAGTTGTTTGGCTCCCTCTTGAACTTGCTGGGCTTTTTTGAAGGCTTCAGCTAGCTCCTTCATTTTTCCTAAACCAAAGCCAAATCCCTGTCCTTTTTCTGCCATAATAAATAGTAAGCGTGTGCTTTCAATAACAAATCAAATTCAATTATAGATGCGTCGTGTTATTTGACAGTTTTTTATCTTAATGTAATTTACCTCTAATATGGTAAAAAGTTGGATATGAGCGGATTTTTTGACTTAATTCTAAATCAATAATCCATATTTTCCAACTCTTTACAAATAATTATTTTGTTATCGGTTTGAGAAAACCTATATAATTTCTTCTTCCCCTGCTCTGGGCTGCCTACTCCCTATCTCGATTTGGTAATCGAAAAGCCGGGAAAGAAGTAGTTAAATGTAGTTAAATTAAGTGGCTTGAAACTCTCCCAACATTTTCACTTCTGGGTGCAACCCAATAGCGAAACGCTCTTGTACTTGCTGTTGAACGTGACGAATAAGATTGAAAACGTCGTTGGCAGTAGCTCCACCACAATTAACAATAAAATTAGCATGGAGTTCTGCTACTTGCGCTTGCCCAATTTTAAAGCCTTTAAGACCGGCTGATTCGATTAATCTACCGGCAGAATGAGGTTTAGGATTGCGGAATACGCTGCCACAGCTAGGTAAATGATAAGGTTGAGTAGTTAGCCGATGTTTTTTATGCTGTTTGGTTGTAGCTTTCACTAATTCTGGATCTGCACCGGGTTGAAGTTGCAAGGTTGCTTGAGTAACTATTAAATTGCTTCCTTGCAGTATGGAAGTACGGTAGCTGTAGTTTAATTCTTCGCGAGTTAGAGTTTGCAAAGTACCATCAGGAGTTAATACCTCAGCACTTACCAAGATATCTGCAATACAGCTATTGTGCGCTCCAGCGTTCATGACTACGGCACCACCGATGGTTCCTGGAATGCCAACCGCCCATTCAAAACCTTCCCAACCACGTTCTGCGACTGCTGATGCTAAAGCAGGAATTGATTCTCCGGCAGCAAATGTTACCCTACCAGTTTCGGATTCAAAATTGCTATAGCGCATATGGCGAGTGGCGATAATTAAACCTGGTATGCCGTTATCGCTGACTAATAAGTTAGAACCAGCACCAAGTACTGTTATTGGTAACTCATGTTCCTTCGCATATTCGACGCTAACTTGCAAAGATTCAAACGAGCGGGGGGCAACAAACCATTCTGCTGGGCCACCAACCCTATAGGATGTGTAGGAAGATAAAGAAACTTTTGGTTTGATAATGCAGTCATTACCGTTTAAAGCGATTCCTTTCTTCTCTTTCACTTTCATTTCTCTTCGATTGGTAGTATCAGAAGCTTTATAAACATTTGCAGCCGCCTGGGAAATGGTCATACTTGCCAGTTTTAAATAGATTTTAACGCGAGGCTACCGTAATCATACGGCTTGAAATTAAACAATTAAACACTTATCCGACACGGATAACCTTTAAGTTAATAACCCTCCGGTCGGCTAGTTTTCCTTGTTAGGATGTGGCTTGTGCTGGTTGCCGAAGAGAATCTAAAATTAGCGGAATTGTCTGGTTCAAGTTTCCAGCACCGAGGAATAATGCTAAATCTCCCGGACGCAAATTTTTCTCTAAATACTCGCGAACATCGGCTAAATTTGGCTGATATTCTACATGAGAATGATGTTTGCCGACTTCTGCGGTTAGTGTTTCGCCATCGATCAAACCAGTATTTGGTTCACCTGCACTATAGATATCGGTCAACACAACTAGATCGGCATGGCTGAAAGATGTTGCAAATTCATCTAAAAACGTATGGGTGCGGCTATAGCGGTGAGGTTGGAATATCGCTACTACTCGTTGTCCAGGTCTTGCTTGCAATCTTGCAGCAGCTAATGTAGCACTGAGTTCGCTGGGGTGATGAGCGTAATCATCTATAAAAGTAATTCCCTCAACTTCTCCTCGAAACTCGAAGCGTCGTCTAGCACCTTCAAAAGTAGCTAATCCTCTAGCAATTTCGCCAAACTCTAAGCCTAACTTTCTACCTATAGCTACTGCTGCTAAAGCGTTACTCAAGTTGTGATGACCTAATACAGCTAAGTTCAACACTCCTAGAGCAATTCCTTTTTCCCAAACTAAAGCTGTAGTACCGTCAGCACGATAATCAATGTTTGTTGCATAATAATCAGCACCACTGCCTGGGGAGAGACTGTAGCTGATGTCAGGTTGGAAACGATCGCGCACTGTTTCGCAATCAATGCAAGCTACTAAAGTATTGCACTGGTTAGTAAATTTTTTGAAAATATCTACTACTTGATCCAATGTATCGTAGTGGTCTGGATGATCTAATTCTATATTAGTAATAATGCCAATCTCTGGGGAATGCTTAACCAAAGAACCATCCGATTCATCTGCCTCTGCAACTAAATAAGGGCTATGTCCCAAACGAGCATTACCACACCAAGCTTTTACTTCACCACCGACAATAATTGTAGGATCAACATCTGCTTGCAGCAGCATATAACCAATCATGCTACTAGTGGTTGTTTTACCATGAGTTCCGGCAACAGCAATACTTTTGTACTGCGATATTAGTGCTGCCAATATATCAGAACGATGGAAAATTGGGCAGCCTTTTTCTAATGCTGCTTTGTATTCAGAATTATTTGCATTAATCGCGGTAGAACAAACTACTTGGGGTGTCATCTCTTTGCCCCCAATTGTTAATTCTGCCGAGAATTTTCCGTTGAAAAATTCCAGATTGCTTGGTTCTTGTCTACCGAAAAAATGAACTCCAATCGATTCTAGCTTGTGAGTAATATGATTTGGACGAACATCTGAACCACTAACGCGAAAACCTTTTTGAGCAAGTATATATGCCAAAGCTGACATTCCTATACCGCCTACACCAATGAAATGAAATGGTCTACCGTTAAAATCTACTGCATTTACCATCTTAATTTTCCTCTGACACCACACCACACCATTAACACTTGTAACACGCTTATCGTACCGATAATTGTACTCGTACTGATAAAAACCCTGTATATTTTATTTCACATTTATATATTGAATTTGTTGCATTCATTTTAGTTGTTCAGAAAGATTTTAACCCCCGATGGCATTTTTTTCTCTTTCCAAACTATTATTATGTTTCTTCTGAGAATAGAAGCGTAATCTGGAAATAAACAATTGTAATTCACAATACATCTTTGTCAATTAGAAAAAGTAATTGTTTACAATACTACCTGAAGTAGGTTAAAGAAGATTTGCATCTAGATAAAATTCATATGTATGAATTTGAGAAAATTTGCTTTGACCAGAATACGAATAAAAAACATTGCTTATATGTAGTCGAAACAAGTTTGTTTTAGTCTACAGAGCCTGCAAGATAAATTTGGTATCTCGCTCCTCATCAACTTATAATTTACGCCATAATTGAGCGAAAATTAGTATCTAGATTTTGCTTCTTGTAAGCGACTAAAATCATAATGCCTTTCTTGTATTAAGTGAGCGATCGCAAACAATTCATTTAATAATTTACTGTCACGGTCGTGTCAAGCCAACAAATAGTTCTTTGTGTCTAAATACAACTATCATCAAGAAAAAACATAGTTGTATTTTTCTAACCTTCCTTTGCGATCTGAAGGCGCTCGCAATTAACACGATTGTGTAATTTGCTAAGTGTAGTTCTATTCTCAAGTGGTGTGAATATAACTCAATCCGACTTAATCTGCAAGCAACTAGAGCAACAACTGGAAGAACGGGTACATACCACGTCTTGACAATTAATACATACCTCTTTAGAAAGAGTTGAGTCAAGTAATATTCGTAACTTAAGTTTAATTTATTCGCTTGTAAGGAGAGCTTATTTACCGAATTTTTTTTAAACCCATATGGCTAATCTCGCCTTTTGTAGCAGCTAATCGGGATAAAACAAAAAAGTTTTTTTTGGAATAAGGCGCTCTATAGTTATTAATACTCCCCCCTTTGCGATATGATCGAGGTCATAAATAAGCACTGTTTAGACATAAATACAGAGGGCAAGACCTGTGGTTAGAGTTGCAATTAATGGTTTCGGTCGCATCGGACGTAACTTTATGCGCTGTTGGATGACGAGAGAAAATAGTAATCTTGAACTTGTTGCTATTAACGATACCTCAGACCCCAGAACCAATGCTCACTTGCTAACGTATGACACCATGCTTGGCAATTTAAAAAATGCTGACATTTCTGCTGATGATAATTCGATTACAGTAAATGGTAAAACAATAAAATGTGTATCCGACCGTAATCCAGAAAATTTGCCTTGGAAAGAGTGGGACATCGACCTGATTATCGAATCTACTGGTGTATTTGTCACTGAAGAGAAGGCTAGAAAGCATATTAATGCTGGTGCGAAAAAAGTGTTAATTACTGCTCCTGGAAAGGGCGGTAACGTTGGTACTTACGTAATAGGGGTAAATCATCAAGATTACGATCCAAGCAAGCATGATGTGGTTAGTAATGCCAGCTGTACCACAAATTGCTTGGCTCCTGTAGCTAAAGTATTAGATGAAAAGTTTGGCATCATCAAAGGTACCATGACTACTACTCACAGCTACACGGGCGATCAACGCTTACTTGATGCTTCCCACCGAGACGTGCGACGCGCAAGAGCGGCAGCAATGAATATTGTACCGACTTCTACTGGTGCGGCAAAAGCAGTAGCATTAGTTCTACCAAACCTTAAAGGAAAACTTAACGGTGTGGCATTACGAGTACCTACTCCCAACGTTTCGATGGTAGATTTCGTAATTCAAGTTGAAAAACCTACTATCGCTGAAGAAGTTAACCAAGCTTTTAAAAATGCTTCCGAAAACGAATTAAAAGGCGTTTTGGGTTATACCGATTTACCTTTGGTATCTTCCGACTTTAAAGGTAGCGATACCTCTTCAGTTGTAGATGCCAGCCTGACAATGGTTATGGGTGGCGACATGGTTAAAGTTATGGCTTGGTATGACAACGAATGGGGTTACTCTCAGCGCGTTGTTGATTTAGCTGAATTGGTTGCTCAAAAGTGGAATAGCTAAGAATAAAAAGTTAGGAGTTAGGAGTTAGGAGTTATGAGTTAGGAGTTAGGAGTTATGAGTTATGAGTGTTAGATTCAATTTATATCTTTTGCTCTTAGCTCTTACTCTTAATTGCTAATTTGTAAAATGTTGAAATCCCCGATTTAAGTTTAAAACTTGGTCGGGAATTTTCTCTTGTTTATCATGCAATAACACTTTCTCTTCATCAGTAATAGTTCCGATTATTGCTGCACTATTACCAAGTTTCTGTACTAATTCATTAGCAGCTTTTTGGGGTAAGCAAAGCAACAGTTCAAAATCTTCACCACCGTAAAGAGCATATTCTAAAGCAAGTTCGGGTGTTAGCCAATTATCAAAAGCTTTATATAGAGGAATTTGTGTGGCTTCAATAACTGCACCAACTTGGCTGCATTGGCAAACTTGTAAAATTGCATCTGCTAAACCATCGCTGCTATCCATTCCACAAATATTAACGACAGAATAATTTTCAACAATTTCCCAAAGAATTGGTAAAACATCTAAGCGAGGTTTTGGGCGTTGATGTGCTTTAATTAAAGCCTCCCTATCGTATGCGCTAAGATTTGTTTTTAAATCGGGATTTAGCAGCAATTCCAAACCTCCACGAGAAGCCCCATGACAACCCGTAACGATAATTGCATCTTTCACCTTAGCTTGATTGCGACGAATAGTAAGCTTTTCGGAAACTTGTCCGAAA